>JBKHAU010000092.1:0-8238 GCA_046542725.1 Opitutales bacterium | reverse complement strand
GATCGAGCGAGGGAAGGGCGAGACGGAGCCCTGCGTCCGGCCCTGCTCCCAGAGCGATGGAGGCCTCCCCGGCGCTTACCATGCGTCCCCGCTCGATCCAGGGAAGCAAACGGGCCCCGCCTTGACGCCAGGCGGTCGCCAAGGTGCGCTCCCTCGCGTCCGCGCGGGTGCCCTCCAGGGCGGGCAGGGGGCCGTGTGCGAAGAGCCGCATCTCGCCGAGACGGGCATGCAGGTAGGCCAGCTCGAGACGTTGCCAGCTACGCCGCAGGAGAGCCTCGTCGACCCGGAGGTCGGGCGTCCCGCCGCCGTCGCCCGCCAGTTCGGGCGGCAGGTAAAGGGCGGCCTCCCGCACGAAGACCGACTCGATGCCGAGCCCTCCGGCGAAGGGTATTGTGGTGAGGTCGAGGTCGAAACGCACTTCGCGAGCGCGAAAAACCGGGTTGCCCGTCGTCGCCTCCCGGGCCACGAAACCTTCGAAGACGCAGGCGCCGGTCAGGTCGAGTGAGGCCGCTTCCCATTGGAGGTCGAGACCGGCCTCGCTGAACTGGCGCGCGAGCACGTCACCAAGGAGGGACGGCAGCCGCACCGCGCCGATCAGAAGGATCGATCCAATGGCGAGGAGCTGAAGCCCGGCGAGAAGCGTGAGGGCCATGTTCAGCCCTCCGATGCAGAGGCGGCCGCCATCCTTGCAGGCGCGCCACGAGATGCGTTGCCACGAAACCATCGGGAAACGGTCGCGATGCGGTGTTCACTCCGACGGGACGTCGTCGTCCGGAGTGGGCGCGGGCTGGATGGGCAGGGGCGGGGCGGGCTCGGGAGGGGAGGGATTCACCGCGGCATCCGGCCGGGGGCGGCTGAAGAGCACGGGATGCAGTGCGTCGATGAGTTCCGGTGGCAGAGTGAAGACGAGCCCGAGGTCCTCCTTGGCCGCAAACTGGGTGATCCCGCCAAGGCGCTCGGTGAGCAGATAGCGCTCGATCCGTTGTTCTTCGCCGCTCCCGCCGGAGAGGCGTACCTCAGCCTCGAGGGCAAAGCGCCAGGGGATGGTCGTACGGGCATCGAGGCGCAGAGGAGTGGTGAAGCTGTCGGCGATGAACCGCTGGGCGGGAAAGGCCCGGAAGGCCCTCGCGAGAGTCCCGAGCAGGGCCACGTTGGCCGGCGGAGCCTCGGGATCGAGTGGCGCGATCGACCCGTCGGGGTCGAGGCGCCCGGCGAGAAGCACCTCGTCCGCCGCGAGGTCGCGCACCCGGATGGCCTCGATGACCGCACCCGAGGGAAGCGTCTCGACCGTGCGCGTGCGATAATGGAGCGGATTGAGCGGCACGGCCTGGAGGATCGATGCCGCCGAGAGGTAAACGGAGGGGTTGTTGCCCCGCTTGGTGTAGAGGCGATTGATGCGGTCGTCGCCCAGTTGGTCGGTGACAAAGTCGCCGAGAAGCAGCCGGAGGGTGCGGTCGCTGCGCAGGCGCACCGTCACTTCGCGCTGCGGCGTCTCGAAACCGAAGCGCGCCAGATCGTCGTTGGAGGGGGCGTCGGAGACGAAGCGTAGAGCCTGCAGGCTCGAGAGGTCGTTCAGGAGGTCGCGCATCACGCCAGTATCGGCCGGGAGCGTGCGCAGGTTGCCATCCTCCCCGGTCGTGATGAGTTGCCAGCGACCGGACTCGAGACGCTGCAGATTGAGGTCGCGCTCGCCGCGGCGGATATTAACCGCGCTCACTTCCTCCGGGTCAAAGCTCAGGATCGAGCGTTGCCGCAGGCTCTCCTGGGCGGTCTGCCAGACGCGGAACGGCTCAGCCGGGAGGGTGAAGACGGCCGCACGCGCCTCGAGCTTGGCATAGCGCCTCGGAATGATCGCTCCGGGGTCCACGAGATCCCCGAGGAGGAGCGTCTGCTGGCGATTGTTGCCGTTGAGATTGAGGCGGAGAAAAGGGGAGGCCAGGCCGGCTTCCTGGGGCCCGACTGCGACAAATTCACCCACTTCGAGCGTAGAGAGTTCCTCGAGGGCCGCATTCACCGCTTCGCCTTCGGCCGCCACGCGAATGGGCGCGCGCAGTACCCAGGTGTCGCCCTCGCGCGCCAGTTCCACGCGCACACCCCCATTTTCACCCGCCTGCAGGAAGAGGCTGCGCGCCTCGAAGGGCGGGATCTGGATCACGCTGCGGTCAACGAGACTCTCCGGGGTCAGATCCACCCCGCTCATCAACTGGCGATTGACGACGTAGATCACGTCACCCTCCGGTGCCAGGACGTAGATGCGGCTTCCCACTTCGGTGGGGGCGCCGAGGCGTATGATGGTGGCTCCCTCCGGCCCCTCGAGGACGAGCTCGGCGGCATCTTCGCCGAGACCGTAGTGGGAGAGATCGCGCCCCACCTCGGCGAGTTCGTCGACGGGAAACCTCGTCTCCCAGCGGAGCCCGCGAAGGAGGTTGAGAAGGCGCTCCATGGCATAATCGTTGGCCGGCCACTGCACCGGACGTTCCACCATCCACCGCTCGTTTTCACGCCGCGCCGCCCAGGGGTGCTCGAGGCCAGGGCCCTGCACCGCAATGCCCTCGGCGCGCTCCAGGGTGCCGGGCACAAAGACAAGCCGCGAGGCTGCCTCCGGTCCCCGCACATCCCGCTCGAGGTAGAGAATGTAGCTGAACAGGCCGATGTTCAGGAGGACGAGAATGAGAGTGAGCTTCAGGCGCATGGCAGGAGGGCGGGAACGGCTCAGAATTTCCGGATCCAGACGACGAGGAGCCCGAGCATCCCGGCCGCGACGGGCACGGCGAGGAAGTAGAGCGCGATCTCCTGCAGCTCTCCCTGGCTGAGGTTGAGCTGATACTGCTCGATCGGTCGCGGGGGGAGAGCGAGCGTCTGGTCGCGCTCGAGCAGCCAGTTGACGCTGCTGAGGAGGAAGAGCTGATTGCCCAGCGCGCTGGTGAGTCTCCGGTTGGCAAAGAGGTCCCCCGCGCCGAGCGCGAGGAGGCGCCCACCCGGAACCTCGATGCCCAACTGCGAAGCGGAGCGCCGCTGCGCCAGGGCCCCGAGTACGACCGGTCCGGGCAGATCGACGGAGGGGTTGTAGTCCGGTCGACCATCGCCCGTGTAGGCACTCTCCCCCCAGCTCGTATCCGAGCTGAAGACGAGGGGCAGCACCGCCAGGCGGTCGTCGATGGCGGCACCGGGATCGGGCCGCACCGGACGCAGCAAACCGGCGACGAGGAAGACCTCGTTTTTCGTCAGAGGATCGGTGATGGGGTGCTCGCGAAAGCGCCGGAGGAGAAAGCTGCCCGAAGTGCCGACAAAGTTCGGCCCCGTCTCGAGCACCACCATGTCGTCGGCCCGCACGCCCCAGTCTTCGAGCAGGGCGTCGAGCCCGACCGAATGACCGGGCGCGAGTAAAAGGGCCACGCGCCCTGCCTGATCATTGAGGTAGCGGCGCAGTTTCTCCTGCTCGGCGGGGAGGAACGGACCGCGGGGATCGGCGATCATGACGAGGTCGGCGTTGTCAGGTACTGCCGGAGCCTGGCTGAGGTCGAGGTGGCCGACGGCAAAGTTCTTCTCCTCGAGGATGGCGGCGAGGGTCGAGAGGCCGCGGTTCGGGTCGACGTCATCGAGACGCATTTCGCCATGCCCAACCGTGAAATAGATCGTGGGGCGATCCGCCGTCGTCACCTCGAGGAGAGCCGAGGTGAGCGCCTGTTCGCCTTTGAAGGCCTGCGCCTCCATCCCCTCGAACTCGAACAGATCGGCCGGGCTGAGGAAACGGGTCCGGTTTTCGCCCCGCACGAGGATCATGTTTTCCTGTTCGAGCCCATATCGATTGGCCAGCTCCTGCGCCCGCGCGACGTCTTTGAAAATGTTGACATACTCCACCTCGAACAGATCCGAGCGGCCCATCTGCTGGAGCGCGTGACTGTATTGCTCGAGCAGGCCCTGGGCGTATTCAAACAGCAATGCGGTATCGGGCTGGGGAGAGTTGGAGGGAATCGTGACGATGATATCGACCGGCTCCGCGAGCTCCCCGAGATAGGCCCGTGTCTCCGGCGAGAGGGTGAAGAAGTGGTTTCGCGTGACGTCGTAGCGCGCGTAGTTCCGCATCGCGAGGAAGTTGAGCTGGGCGAAAAAGAGGAGCGCGAGGAGCGTCTGCAGGAGGCGGTGGAGAAGCCGCACCCGGTTCGCCACGGAAAATTTGTCGGAGGCGTGCGCCATCTCAGGTTCGCGCCTCCACGATGAGGGTGGAGAGCCCGAGGACCAGGGTCGTCCCGCTGAGGTAATACACCAGCGGACGGGTGTCGATCATCCCCCTGACGGCGTCATCGAAATGATCGAAGACCTGGACATAGGTGAGGGTCTCGCCGGAAAAGCCACCCCACTCGCCCATCCCCGGGGCGAGGAAGGCAAGGGCCGTGACCCCGATGATGAGGAGAAAAATGATACTGAAGCTGAGCATTCCGGCGACGAGTTGGCTGCGCGTCAGGCTGCTCGTGAAGATGCCGATGGCGACGAAAAGCAGCCCGCTCGTGGCGATGAAGAAATAGCCCCCAAAAAGCGAACCGGGATCGAAGAGGAGCGGGCGCAGGTCGGCCTGAGGCGCCGTCCAGACGGTGATGAGGGGATACAGCAGGGCGAGTCCCCAGAGCAGGCAGTAGAAGAGGTAGGCCGCGCAAAACTTGCTCATCACCACCGCGGTGGCGCCCACCGGCGTGGTCATGAGCGTCTGCAGGGTGCCGAGGCGCCGCTCGTCTGCGAGGCTGCGCATTGTCAGCATCGGAACGAGGAGAACGACGGGAAAGAGAAAGAAACGAAAAAAGCGCCCCGTCGGCAGCTCCGTCTGCGCGGCCTGGGAAAACTCCGCGATCGTCACGTAGTAGAAAAATCCCATCATGAGCAGCGCGAGGACCGCCGCGAGGTAGGTCGCGGGGTTGATCCAGAGCATGCGCAATTCGTGGCGCAGGAGAAGGGTGAAGCTCTTCATCGCGGACTGGTCGGCTGGGGGCTGCCGGCGGCGCGGGTGGCCAGTTCGGTCTCGATCTCCCAGCTGCGGCGGGTGGCGGCGAGAAAGATGTCCTCGAGAGTGGGGTGGCTGCGGCGAAAGGAGCGCACGCGCAGGTCGCGCTGGGCGGTGAGGGCGGCGAGGAGCGACTCCGAGACCTCGTCATCCCCGGGGTAGTGCAGGCGGACGCGGCGGAAGCCCTCCGGCCCGGTCTCCTCATCGGGAAATTGCTCGAGTGAACACTCCCGTCCGAGGGTGCCGGCAGCGGCTTCGAGGAGCCCGCCCGAGCCCGCCACCTCGACCTCATAGTGGGAGCCGGGGAAGAACTCCTGTCGCAGGGCGGCAGGCGGTCCCGAGGCCACGATCACCCCCTGATTGAGAATGATCACGCGGTCGCACGAGATCTCCACCTCGGCGAGGATGTGGCTCGAGAGGATGACCGTGGTGCGGCCCCGAAGGGCGTCGATGAGCTTGCGGATCTGCACCACCTGGTGCGGGTCGAGGCCAATCGTGGGCTCGTCGAGAATCGTCACTTCGGGCTCGGCGAGGATCGCGTCGGCCAGCCCCACGCGTTGCCGGTAGCCTTTCGAGAGCGCCCCGATGAGCTTGCGCCGCGCCGTGCGCTGCAGGTCGCAGGCTTCGAGCACGGTATCGATGCGAGCCCGGGCACGCCGCGCTGAAAGGCCCTTGAGGCGCGCCCGATGCCGCAGGTATTCGATCACCCGAAGGTCTTCCGGCAGGGGATTGTTCTCCGGCATGTAGCCGAGGGACTTTTTCACCCGGTTGGGGCAACGCGCGACCGAGGTCCCCGCGACAAAGGCCTCGCCCCGGTCCGCCCGCAGCAGTCCCGAGAGGATGCGCAGGGTCGTGCTTTTGCCGGCTCCGTTGGGGCCCAGAAAACCCACAATCTCGCCGGGTGAGACCGTGAAGGAGACGTTTTTGATGGCCGCGGTCGCGCCGTAGAACTTGGTCAGTCCGCGCGCCTCGATGCTGTAATGCGTGTCACTCAAAATGGGGAAAGGAGACAATGCGCCTTGGAGCCCGTATCTAGGCGGGGCGTTCGAACTGTGTAAAGCGCCGAGGCAGCGCGCCTCGCTCGCTCCCTTCAGGAGCGCAAAAGACTCAGGCGCTCGGGCGCGAGAAAGGTGTCGAGGAGGGCGGACGCATCGTGGGCGGCGGGCACGACGGGCCACTCGGCGCGCAGGGCTCGATAGAGCGCCGCGAGGCGGGCTCCGTAAGCGGGCAGGGCAAGGTGGGTCTCGACCGCCGCGCGCTGGGCGGCGACCTCGGCGGAGGTGGGGACGGGCTCGAGGGCGGCGCGGGCGGCGGGAAAGGCCTCGGGCGCCGCCACCGCGCGGCGAATGACGGACGCCTGCAGCGCCTCGTCGAGGCGGCCGAAGTCCCAGTGCCCGGCAGGATCGCGCATCGCGTCGGGGGCGCGGTCCAGCGCGTCGGGCGCACAAGGGCGGGCATAGGCCACGGCGAGCCGCGCGAGGCCTTTCGCGACCTGTTCGCGGAGGGCTCCCTCCTCCGCTGCCGTGAGCGCCACGGGGAGTCGCTCGTAGAGCGCGCCGAGGCGCACCCCCCAGGCCGCGAAGTCTCCTGTGATCTCCGGCAGATCGCGCCCCACGAGCGGCTTGTCGAAAAGCGCCGGCTCGAGGAACGCGAGGCCGAAGCCCTCCGCCACACTCGTCGTGATCAGGGCGTCGGCGCGGTGCATGAGGGCGTCGAAGGCGCAGGTCTCGCCGAGGCCGAAGGCGACCGGCAGCATCCACTCCCCGGCCAGCGCCTCCCAGCGCCCGTGGATCGCGCGCCATTCGGGGTTTTCCGGCCGGAGGGTCGTCGCAAAAAGGGTGCCGGCGGGAGAGAGGGCGGCGTGGAGGAGCAGTTCGCCGAGATTTTTGCGCCGGATCGCGCGGGTCGGGTAGAGGATGAGGCGTTCGGTCCCGGGCGGTAGCTCGGGCGGAGGCGCATCATCGGTCAGCGCGGGCACCGCGACGGGATTCGGCAAAAGGTGACGCCGGCCCTCGGGCACCCCGGCGGTGCGCAGGGCGGCCTCATCGCGCCCATTCAGGACCGCGTAATGAACCGCCGGCGAGGCCGGGTAGAGACTGTGGGCAAACGTCCTCCTCTCTGGATACGCCGCCTGCAGCCGCCGGTAGTTCTCCGGCCGTCCGTCCTCCGCGAAGTCGTGCAACTGCAGAAGCAGCCGCGCGCCCTCCTCCGCGAGCAGACGCAGGGCCCCCGGCAGATGCACGTTCTTGCCCAGGCTGTGGTTGTGGATGTGCCAGATATCCGGCTCACCGCCAAGGGCCGTCCGGGCGGCGGCTCGCAGGTCCGCCGCGAGCGCGGCCGGCGCGGTGGGGGAAAACTCGTTGATGTACCCAAGCCCCGGGACCTCGGTGTGCCGCGGCAAGGCCGTGCCGGCGTAGGGCTCGCCCGAGAGGCAGGCGATTTCGACGGCGTGCGGGGCAAGGGCGGCAACGGCGTTTTCCACCACCCGGGTGACGCCTCCGCGGCGGAAGTGCGGATGCACGATCGCGACCTTCATGGTGGTCTCCCGGAGCTCAGGTCCCGAGGGGGGCCTTTCCGAATTTCTCGCAGTATTCGGGGATCGTGAGCATGGGCGGGCGCTCTTCCTCGATGATCTCCTTGAGGACCTGCTCGTAGCGGTTTCCCTCCGCCTGAAACTGACGGAAGATATTGCTCATCTCGGGGAGCCGATCAACCAGCCCGAAGCTCTCGATACGGTTGAGGAAGCTCTGGAGAATGCCGAAGGACATCTTGCCGAGGTCGAGCGTGGTCTGGTTGCGATGCACGCGCTGGTCGAGGTCGGTCTGGCCAAAGGCGTCGAGCCCATATTTCATGTAGACGTCGAGGATGTGTGAGGTCTCGACGCCGTAGCCGATGGGAAAGGGGATCTCCTCGAGGGTCTCGCGGCGCACCGCGTATTCGCCCGAAAGCGGCTGGATGAGCGCCGTGAGCTCAGGAAAAAAGAGGGAAAAGAGGGGGCGGACGAGGATCTCGGTGACACGTCCACCGCCCGAGGGACGGATCCCCTGGCTGAAGGCGAGGGGACGGTCGTAAAAGGCCTTCACATACTGAATTGACTCCTCTTCGATGAGGGGTCCGACCAGGCCGGTGACGAAGCGCGGGTGGATGTTTTTGATGTCTGCGTCGACGTAGACGATGATGTCGCCCTGGAGCTGGTGAATGGCCTTCCAGAGGTTCTCGCCCTTGCCGCGCTTGAAGCCGTG
>JBKHAU010000091.1:0-8273 GCA_046542725.1 Opitutales bacterium | reverse complement strand
GCGGAGCGGCAGGCGGCGGGGCGGTCGGCCCAGCTGCCGCCGCGGACGGGATGGCCGCGGCCCTCGCCAGAGCGGACAAAGTCGGTGACGGTCCCGCCAGGAAGGCGATCATTGTAGGTATCGGCGGTCCATTCGCGCACATTGCCATGGACATCGTGGAGGCCCCAGGGATTGGGGCGATGGGAGCCGACGGGCACGGGGGCGGTATGGGCGGCGGTTTCGACGGACTCATAGGCCCGCGGGTAGCGCCCCGAGAAATGGGCTTCCGAGCCGTCCGCGGCGCGTCCGAAGGCAAAGGGCGTGGTGGTGCCGGCGCGTGCGGCGTATTCCCATTCCGCCTCGGTCGGGAGGCGATAGACATAGCCGGGAGGGAGGCGACCGGCGCGCGTCTCGCGGGCCGTCAGCCGCTCGCAAAAAGTGACCGCTTGCGCCCAGGTGATCGCATCGACGGGCAAGTGTGCGCCGCGATGGACCGATGGATTGTGTCCCATGAGGGCGGTAAAGGAGGCTTGGGTGACCTCGGTTGCACCGATCCAAAAACCGCTCGAGAGGGTCACGCGGGTGCGCTCCCCTTCATTTGGCAGGCGGGCCGGCTCACGCAAGGGGCTGCCCATCATGAACTCCCCGGCCGGGGCCCAGACAAGCGCGAGGTCGAGGTGCGGCACGGTGTAGCGTTCACCGGTTGCGGGAGGCGGCAGCCGCTCGAGGGCGGGTTCCCAGGTCAGGCGCTCGTTCGGACCGGGCTGGAAGGTTGCCCGCGCGGGGAGAAAGACCTCGGAGCGGAGCTCGATCGTGGTGCTCACGCCGGCGGGAAGGACGACCTCCCCGTTCTCAAGAGAGAGTTCCTTGTCCCCCGCAAAAAGCTGGTAGAGGCCATCGACGGCAGGCACGCGGAGGGCGACCCGTGCGGGTCGGGGAAGCAAGTCGAGGTCAAGGCGCGTGGATTCGCCATCCGCCACTTCGACGAGGCTCTCGGCCGGGAAAAAGTCCGGATGTTCCGCGCGAAGGAGAATGGAGCCGACCGGGCATTGCGCCTTGAAGGACGCACGGCCGGTGAGATCCCGGTCGCCCAGGCGGATTTGCAGTCCGGGCAGCTGGGAGGCGGAAGGCACACGTCCGGCGAGGTGCACCGAGAGTGCGACGGTGCCCCGGGCGACCTCGAGTTGCCCGGCGTCGAAGCGGTTCAGCTCCCCCCCGCGCAAGGTCAGTTCATTGACCTGCGCTCGGTGAGTCCCGCCTCCCACGACGAGGCGCACCGGCTCGGCGGCGGAGAGGCCCTCGAGGCGAAGGGGGGTGCGACCGACAGGTTTGCCCGCGAGGCGCACGAGCGCGCCGGAGGGTGAGGATAGGACCTCGAGGGTGGCAGGAAGCGGCTCGAGGGCGGCCTTCAGCTCGGTCCATTCATCCGCACGGAGGGCAACTCCGGCAAAGCGCTGCTCGGTAAAGCCGGGCCCCCCGACAACGAGCGTGTAGGTCTCGGCAAAGAGCCGATCGGCGAGTTCGACGGTGCCGCTGGGGGGGACCTCGGCGAGGAAGGTGCGGGCGCCCCCCTCCCCTTCCTGCTCGAGCAGGCTGCCGGCCGGGGCCTGCAATCGCAGGAGACCGAAGGCAAGGTCCAGCTCGACGCGGCGGGTGAGCCTTTCAGCCGTCAGGTCGACGCGAAACTTGGTCGTCTCATGGCGCGGGGCCGACACCGTCACAAGGTAGTCACGCGGCTTGCCGCGCAGCGCGAGGCGTCCGTCGTGAGTGACGAAACGAGCCCCACCTTCGCCAAAGAAATGGACCTGCGCGGCGGCGGGGGAGATTTCGAGAACGAGATTGGGCGAAGCGTCGCCTGCGCGGGTGATGTCGGGCGTCGGCGCGACCGGGTCGGCCATGAGGACCATGGCGAGCAGGCCCGCGGTGACCGTGCCAGAAAGGAGAAGAGCCGCAAAGATGATATACCGTAACCGCGTGCGGAATCGGGAGGAGACTCGCGTAAAGCGACTCGGCAGGGGGATCCGGTCGATCGCCTTCTTTGGGGGCACGACTTCGTGCAGGTGCTCGACGCGTTCGAGGTCGCTGCGCGCCGCCTCGAGGGTCTGGTAGCGCTCACTCGCCGCCGGTGCGAGGAGGCGGAGGAGGAAGAGGTCCCACCCGCGGGCGACCGAGAGCCCGGCGGCGGCCGGCATGACTGGTTGAACGGCGAGACGCTGCCCGGTGAGGAGGTTGTGCCCGAGCAAGCCGAGGCCGTAGAGGTCGGAGCGGATGTCGACCGCTTCACCGTTGCGCCATTCGGGGCTGAGGGCGTCGAGCACGGTGTAGTCGGGGGTGAGTCGGCCGTCCTTCAGCGGGACGATGGCCGAGCTGACGAAAATCTCGAACTGGCGCCGCTCGATCGCGGCGAGCACCCCAAAACCCCAGACGCAGGGCTCGCCGTTGCGTGCCATGAGCATCATCTCGGGGGTGAGGGCATAGTGATGCACGCCAAAGGCAGCCGCGAGGTCGATCGCCTCCGCCACCCGGCCAAGAAGGGTGCGCACACGCGGCGATTGCCCCTGCAGTCCGTCTGCGTCCGCCGCGCGGAGGCGGGCGAGGGTCTTGCCCTCGCGGTGCGGATAGACGAGGGCGGTGAGCCCGTCGCACTCCACCACCTCTTCGGGCACCAGGACGAGCGAGCTGCTGAGGCCCTGCAGGCGGCTCACCGCCTCCTGCAGGCGCTGTTTGACAGCCGGCTCACGACTGAGCGCCGCGGGCAGCACCTGGAGCAGCCGCAGTTCGCCGGCGGGGCGCGTGCGCACACGGTAGAGCGCACCAAGCAGGGTCACGGCGAGACGCTCCACGACGTCGAAACGACCCAGGCGGTCGCCCGTCGCGCGAAGGTCGCGCACCACACCTGCGCCGTAGCGCATGCCGGTGTCGATTTCGAGCGGCGGCGGTGTCATGTCACGGTGGAGGTCGACGGAGATCCGTCGACCCATCTGGCAGGTGAGGGTCCCACCTCCCATGGTATCGACCGCAAGGCGCCCTTATGTAGCGCGGGGACGCGATTCCTCGACCACGACACGGGGAATTTCAAAATGGATGCCGGCCTCGCGAAAGTGGCTCTGGATCCCCTCGAAGAGCGAGTTGCGGACCTCGACGAAACGGGCCTTCTCGAACCACACGCCGAAGCGCAGCTGAAAGCCCGCCTCGCCCAGCTCCTCGATCAGGCTGAGGGGTTCGGGCTCCGCGAGGGTGTGCGGGTTGGCCTCGGCCACGGCGCGGAGCTGGCGACGCACTTCCTCGAGCGGCGCGTCGTGGCCGGTGCGCAGGAGCAGGTCCATGCGGCGGATGGGATAGCGCGTCACGTTGGTCACCTGCGACTTGAGCATCTCCTCGTTGGGGATGCGGACGTAGAGGTTATCGAGGGTCCGCAGCTTGACGGAAAGGAGGTCGATCGATTCGACCACGCCGGTGCTGGCGCCGACACGGATGAGGTCCCCGACGCGAAAGGACCGCTCCCCCATCAGGAAAAGTCCGCTGATGTAGTTGGAAAGGCTGGCTTGGGCGGCGAAACCGATCGCGATCGTAGCCACCCCGGCGGTGGCGAGCACGCCCGTGAGATCGACCTCCAAGGCGAGGAGGACGGAAGCGACGATGGCAACGATGCCGAGGTAGAAGATCAGCCGGCGGACGACCATCGCGGCATGTTCCCGCCCGAGCCGCCCGAGCGCCGAGGCGGCCAGTCGGCTGGCGAGGAGGACAAGTGGCAGGCCGAGGCCGAGCCAGAAAAGAACGGGCCAGAAGCTGTGCCAGAAGTCTCTCATGCCGGGCGGGAGCGAAAGTCGTTGGGCGAGGGTGCGGAGAAGGTGATGCCGGCAAGGGAGCGTTCGGCGCGCTCGCGTGCGGCCGAGACGAGTCGGGCGCCGCTGGCCTCGCGCGGGCAGGTCGTCCCGTAATGCAGACTGCTCGCGCGATTGACCCCGTGAAAGACGACCTCCACGGCGCTCGCCCAGAGATCGCGCGAGCCGGCATAGATTCCCATGTGTTGCGGGCGCAGGCAGAGACGTTCGAAGCTCAGGTGCTCGCCCGAGGCGTTTTCGATCCGCACCGGGACGATGACATGCTGGGGCAGGATCGCGAGCGCCTGCCAGTCGCGCACAAAGGGGAAGGCCAGCGCATAGCCGAGGAGGCCGTTGGCGGGGTCGCCAAACCAGGTGCGTGAGAGCCGCCGGGTGGGCCATGCTTCGAAGGCCTGGAGCGTTGTCTGATCCTCCTTGTAGAGGCAAAAACGCGCCCAGGCCGGGAGCAGACAGTAGTAGGTCATGTGTTCGCCGGCCGGCACCACGACGGGCTCATCGGGCCGGGCCACGACCGGCAGGTCCGGCAGTTCGGGCCGGAGAAAAAAGTGCGGATGGGTCCGCTCAAGCGCGATGGTGTGCCATTCGAGGCGCTCCGGCACGACGTCGTGGGGCACGACCGAGGCGTTCATCTGGTCGAAGGTCTCGCCATACTCCTCGGCCAGGCGCCAAGCCAGCTCGTCGCGCCGGATCCAGAGGCGGAGGGCCCCGAGGCGCCAAAGGCACGTGCGATCGGTCGCCAGCTCACGCGGACGCCAAAACTGGGCTGGCGCATGACTCATGGGATACGCAGGACCTGGCCGGGGCGCAGGGCGTTTTGCGAGGGTAATTGATCGCGGTTGGCCTGAAAGATCTCTGACCAGCGCCCCGAGGTGCCATACATCTCGCGGCTGATCCTCGAGAGTGTGTCACCGGGTTGCACGGTGTAGGTGCGGCCGTCCTGCCCCGCTTCATTTCCGCCCGGCAAGATGCGCTGCTCGACGACGATGGGAGCCACCGGGACGGGTTGATCCGGTCGCTCACGCAGGCTGGAGATGGCGCGGCGCAGCTCGGCCCCGCGCTCCTGCCAGGCCACGAGATCGCTCCGCGCCTCGTCGAGCTGACGCCGCAGTTCCACGTTTACCTGCTCGAGTTCCTGTAGCCGGGTGTAGAGGTCGAGCCGTTCCACATCGTCGATGAAGGGATCGCCGGGCAGGCTGCGCATGAACTCCTTCTTCGCCGTCGTAATCAGGCCCTGGACACGTTCGGCGTGCTCGCCTTCGGGGTTGAAACCGAGGTAACGGTTGAAGTGGTAGATGGCTGAAACTGGATCCTCGAGGTGATTGAGGAAGATCAGGCCGGCTTCGAGGTGGCTCTCCGGGGCCACTCCGCGCGCGTCGATCACCTTTTGAAACTGGAGCAGCGCCTCGCTGTAGCTGCCCTCCCGCACAAAGCTCTCACCCCGTCGATAGGCACGCTCCTCGGTCTCGGGAACGAGGCTCGCGGAGCGCTCCTCGCAGCCCGCGAGCACGCCGAGCAAGAGCATCCCGCCGAGTCCGCTCCAGCGGCGAACCGTGCTGCCGTGAAATCGTTTTTGCCAAGGGAGCCACATGGCCCGAAAAGATGCCACCGCCGCTCCGCCTGGCGCAACTGAAACCTCGCTCCGTCCTCCCATGTATCAATCCATTACCGCAGCCGTGCATCGGCGCCTCGCCGCCCACCTTCGTCCGGGTGACTGGGCGCTCGACGCCACTGCGGGCAATGGGCACGACACGCTCGCCCTGGCCCGACTTCTCGGCCCGACCGGTCGGGTCTACGCCATCGATGTGCAACCTGAAGCCATCGCCGCGACAAAGGCGCGACTGGCGCGGGAGGACTCACCAACCGCTCCCGCGATCCTTCTCCGGGGAGACCACGCGGACCTCGCCGATCTCTTGCCCCCGGAGACCCGCGGGCGCTTGCGGGCAGTGGTCTTCAACCTCGGCTTCCTGCCCGGCGCGGACAAGTCCCTCACCACCCGCGCGGTGACCACCCTCGCGGCCCTCGAGGGTGCGCTCGACTGGCTCGCCGATGACGGCGCCGTGGCCGTGACCTGCTACCCCGGGCATGCCGAAGGGGCCGGCGAGGCGGCCGCGGTCGAAGCCTGGGCCCTGCGACGTGCCTCGCAGCCCGCCTGGCAGCTCGATACCGCGCGCAATCCCGGCACGCGGCGCCCCGGTCCCTTTCTCCTCTGGCTCGCGCGAGTCTGAGAGTGCTCGGAGGGATGAAACGAATTTTTGATAGGCACGGCGGCTGCAGCCGCCTAGCTTCTCGCTCCGGATATGGTCAATCAGCTTAAGGAATCTTGGAACTCGCGTCTCGGTGTCATCCTCGCGGTCTCGGGCAGTGCGGTGGGCTTGGGGAACTTCCTCCGGTTTCCCGGGCAGGTGGCGCAGTATGGGGGCGGTGCCTTCATGGTGGCGTATTTCATCTCGTTTCTCCTCATCGGCCTGCCCATTTGCTGGGCGGAGTGGACGATGGGGCGCTACGGTGGGCAGCGTGGCTTTCACTCCGCGGTGGGCGTGCTCTACTGCTTCTCGAAGAAGCCGGCGGGCAAGTATCTCGGCATCATCGGGATCGTCATTCCGGTCATCATCTACATGTATTATGTCCTCATCGAGGCGTGGTGCCTGGGCTACGCCTTCAACTTTCTCATGGGCAACATGCAGTTCGCCGACGTGAGCGAGGCGGGGGCGTTTTTTGCCAAATTCGCCGGAGCCAACGCTGATGGCGTGGGAATGGGCTTCGGCGGCGAACGGGTCGGGTTCTTTCTCCTCTTCTGCTTCGCTCTGAACTTTTTCCTCATTTATCGGGGGGTCGCGAAAGGGATTGAGCTGTTTTGCCGCTATGCCATGCCGGCGCTGATCCTCCTTGCAGTCGTGGTCCTGGTCCGCGTCCTCACCCTTCCGGCGAGCGGCGACGACCCGCAGAAGACGATCAGCGCGGGTCTCGGCTTCATGTGGAACCCGGACAAGGTTGAACTCGTCCAGACCCAACTCGATGCCGCCGGACAGCCGGTGCTCAACGAGGCGGGAGTGCCCGTGGAGACTGCCACGCCGATCTTCGGCAAGGAGTACATCGCCGAGATGGAGGCCCAGGCGGCCGCCGACCCGGCGATCTCGATCCGCCGCACCGGCCTTTTCGAGCAGATGCTCAATCCCTCTCTCTGGCTCGCCGCGGCCGGGCAGATCTTCTTTTCCCTCTCTGTCGGCTTTGGCGTCATCGTGACTTACGCGAGCTATCTCAAACACGACGACGACATCGTCCTCAGCGGTCTGGCTGCGACCAGCGCCAACGAGTTTTGCGAGGTCGCCCTGGGGGGACTGCTCACCATCCCGGCCTCGGTCGCCTTCCTCGGCGCGGCGGGCCTGGGGGGACTTCTCAGCACTTTTGCCCTCGGCTTCAACGTCCTGCCGATGGTCTTCAGCGCGATGCCCTTGGGCAACTTCTTCGGGGCGGCCTTCTTCTTTCTCCTCTTCCTCGCCGCAGTCACGAGCTCGCTCTCCATGCTGCAGCCGGGGATCGCCTTTCTGGAGACCTCACTGGGGATCAACCGCAAGGCGTCGGTCGCCATTCTCGGGCTCATCACGAGCTTCGGAACGGGCTTCGCGGTCTATTTTTCGAAGGACCTGAAGGCCCTCGACACCCTCGACTTCTGGGCGGGGACGTTCCTCATCTATGTCCTCGCCATGGTCCAGATCATCATCTTCGCCTGGGTCTTCGGGGCGGAGAAGGGACTGAAGGAGGCACAGGTCGGCTCCATCCTCCGCCTGCCTCCCATCGTGGCCTTCGTGATGCGCTACGTGACACCGCTCTTTCTCCTCCTCGTTTTCCTCATCTGGCTGGTGGAGAGCATCTTCGGTTTCAGCATCGTGGAGTGGGCGGCCAAGGCGCCGGCCGCTTACGTGACGGATCTCTTCCCGCCCGAGGGAGGCACCGTCAACCTCGTTGCCTGGATGGCGGTGGGCGTGATCGCGCTCTTCGCTCTCTTTGTGCTCATCCTTGCGAACAGCTCGCGCTACTTCCGCCGGCTGGATCATTCCGATACCGATCACTTCAACCCGGAGAACCGCTCATGAACCTCGGCGGCTGGATCACCCTCATTGTTTCGGTTGGCTCCGTCACGGCGCTTTTTTCGTGGTGCGTCTACAAGGTGCTCACCACCAGCGGCGAGGCCGAACGCATGCACGGCTTCGAAATCGAGACGCCCGACGAGGAACGTCCGAACCAGCGACAGCGATGAAGCGCGCGTGCGAGAGCCCATGGCGAGGAGGGAAGACCCAAGCGCAGCGCCCTTTCGCCGCGCGGTCGAAAAACTCATAAATTATCCTTGCGGGAGGGTCCGGTGGGTGACTTTCTTCTCGGCTTTCTCTCAGGCACCCATAGCTCAATTGGATAGAGCGTCTGACTACGGATCAGAAGGTTGGGGGTTCG
>JBKHAU010000090.1:0-8333 GCA_046542725.1 Opitutales bacterium | reverse complement strand
AAGCTCCACTCCACAAACTGCGAACCATCGATGAAGCCCTTCACGTAGCCCTCGCCCGAATACCCCTCCGGCGCGCTCGCCACGGTGAGGCCCGTCAGCTGCCCCTCCTCCGCCTCGAGCCGGATCTCCTGCGCCGTGAGCGAGCCCGAGAGGAGACCGAGCAGCCTCAGCGCCCAGGAAACGGAGCGCCGCCGAACCGCTCGCTGGCCGGGGCAGAAGGGTGGGCTGAGAGTCTTCAGGAGCACACTCTCCATCGGGCACAGGCGGCGCTCGAAGAGCAAGACAGCCTGCCCGTACCGTGCAATTCAATAGTTCGAATCATCACTGCGTCGACGGTAGCCCTTACTTTCTCACCTTTCTGGGGTGTGATCACCAGAGAGCGGAGCCCCCAAGACTCCCCCTACACCGCTCTCCGCGTGACATCAAATTTCTGGGGTTAGTGTTAGTGTTCAAGGGCCGCCTGGGAAGGCGGCCTCTTTTTTGCCTGATTGAAAAGGTCCACCGTCGCAGAGCCCCAGAGCCCACCGGCTGCCTTCTCCTTGCTGCCCTCGCGCGCGCCATGCGATCGCAAGAGAGGACTGCGCCAAGGGGGGAGATTTTCCCCTCCCAGGGCCGCTGCACGGTCTATTTCGCGGGGTGGTTGGTGAGCGTGGGGGCCTCGTCGCCAAAGCGGGCCGAGCGTCCGGTCACGAGATCGAAGACCGCGACGGGCCGGGCGAGCCATTCGCGTCGCTGCGAGAAGCGGAGTTCGTCCGAATCGACGTCGAAGGCGGCATAGCCTTCGGCTTCGAGCCGGCTGAAGCGGGCAAGGAAAACCCCACGGTAGGCATGATAGCGCTGCGTCACGACAATGACCGAAGTGAAGCCGAACACCCGCTGCGCCCGCCGCACACTGTCGAGGGTACGGAGCCCGAGCGGGTCGACCACAATGTCCTCTGCCGGCACCCCGTGGCGGCGGAGAAAGCGCCACATGTATTCGGTCTCGCCATAGCCCGTGCCATCGCTCCCGCCCGAGACGAGGAGCCGTGGCACGAGGCCCGCTTCCCAGAGTTCGAGCCCTGCTTCGAGGCGAGCGTCGAGCGTCGGGCTGCCAGGCCCCGCGCCGAGGATGAGTCCGACCTCGGCCGGCTCGAGGTTGTTGAGGACACCCTCCACCCGGCCGGTCGCCCCGAGCACAACGACAAGATTGCCAAAGACGATCCCGCCCACCGCCGAAACGGAAAGCACAAGGACGAGCAGGAGAAACCGGCGAAGAAGCGTCGCAACCGACTGGATCACGCCCCCCAAGCGACTGCAAAGATCCGTCGGGGTCAACGCCAAGGCCCGCCCCATGGGCGACGTCCGAGCCGTCCGACGGGAGATTGACCTTTCGGCGGATTGCGCCCACGCCAATACCATGACCCCCGACAACCTCACGGTCCTCGTCCTCGGCGCGGGCGGACGGGAACACGCCCTCGTGCGCGCCGCCTGCCGCAGCTCCCACGTCGCCCGCGTCATCGCCGCTCCGGGCAACGGTGGCATGGCGGCGGATGTCCCCTGTGTTCCGCTCGATGCCAGCGACCCGCGCGCCGTCCTCGCCCTCGCCCAGGAGGAGAAAGCGGACCTCGTGGTCATCGGCCCCGAGGCGCCGCTTGCCGCCGGCGTGGCCGACGCCCTCCGCGATGCCGGCATCGTCACCTATGGGCCCGGGCGCGCCGGCGCGCGCCTCGAAGCCTCGAAGGTCTATTGCAAGGACTTCCTCGCGAAGTACGCCATCCCGACGGCGGCTTACGCCTCGTTCTCCGAAGTGGCGCCCGCCCTCGAATACCTCGCCACCCACCCCGCTCCCCTCGTCGTGAAGGCAAGCGGGCTCGCCGCCGGCAAGGGCGTGCTCATGTGCCAGACTCAGGCGGAGGCCGAGGCCGCGGTCCACGAGATGCTCGCGGAGGGCAAGTTTGGTGCCGCCGGGGCCGAGATCGTCATCGAGGAGTGGCTCCAGGGCGAAGAGGCCTCGATGATGGTGATGGTGAGCGGCAACGATTACGTCTGCCTTCCGGTGAGCCAGGATCACAAGCGCGTCGGCGAACGCGACACCGGCCTCAACACCGGCGGAATGGGTGCCTACGCGCCCACCTCGCTCGTCGATGCCGCCCTCCAGGCCCAGATCGAGGAGACCATCATCGGGCCCACCCTCGCCGGTCTCACGGCGGAGGGAATCGACTATCGCGGCACCCTTTACATCGGGCTCATGCTCACCCCCGAGGGGCCCAAGGTGCTCGAGTTCAACGTGCGTTTCGGCGACCCGGAATGCCAAGTCCTCCTGCCCCTCTGCGAGACCGACCCGGTCGAACTGCTCCACGCCTGCGCCACCCGCACCCTCGAGCCCACCACCGTGCGCCTGCGCGAGGCCGCCGCCATCATCGTCGTGCTCGCTGCCGCCGGCTACCCCGGAAGCTACCCCAAGGGCGACCGCATCCTCCTCCCCGCCGCCCTTCCCGAGGGCGTCGAAGTGATCCACGCCGGCACCCGCCTGAGCGACGATGGCCAGATCGTGAGCGACGGTGGCCGCGTCCTCGGTGTCGTGGCCGTGGGTCCCTCCCTCCGCCAGGCCGCCGACCGCGCCTACGAGGCCGCCGACGCCATTGTCTGGAACAACAAATACCTGCGCCGCGACATCGGCTGGCGCGAATTCGCGCGGGGAACCTGAGCGGGGAGCCACGAAGGGGCGAGCAACGTGGGGCGTTCAACGCCGTGAATCGCTCTCCGATCCCTTCGAACCCCGACGGTGATCCATGCCGCCTTCCCGCCGGCGCCAAGTTGCTGCCCATCATTGTTCCGCCTCACGCCGGCGGATCAGTCCGCGGCGCCGAGCAGGGTGACGCCCGCAACCATGCCTCGAAGCACGCGCAGTCAGCGGCCAATGGTGGCGTCGATTGCGTTTTGCTGCCGGGCAATGTCGTGGAGGGTGATGAGCCCCAGCATCTTGCCCCGCTCCTTCGGACTCACGACCGGAACTTGCATGACATCCTCCACCACGAGGGTCTGGGCCACGTCGCGGATGGATTGCTCGGGGGTGACCGCGATGAGCTTCTCGCGCTTGCTGCGGAGGGAGCCGACGAGGCGGTCCGGCTCGGTGCGGGCGAATTCCTCCAACTCATGGTGGGTGGTCATGCCGCTGAGCTGCCCGGCAGACAGGATGGGATAGCCATGGTGCTTGTTTCCCTCCTCACGGATCCGCTCGAGGGCGCCCCCCACGGTCTCCTCCGCCCCGACCGCGACGACGTCGAAGGTCATGATGGTGGAGACCGGCAGATTGCGCCAGTCCTGGTCGCCGCGGTAGTGCGGCATGCGCTTGAGGCTGATCTTGTCCTGCAGGAGGAGCGCGTCGTAGAGCGGCACGGCCTGCCAGCGGGAGCTGATGATCCAGGCCAGCGCGTTGCCGATGATGAGAGGAAGGATGAGGGCGTATTGCCCGGTCATTTCCCAGATAATGACGATCGAAGTGAGCGGACAACGGATGACCGAGGCGAAGAGCGCGCCCATCCCGAGCAGCGCCATCGGCCCGACGACCTCGGGGCCGAGTCCGAAGACGGCATCCCCCCCGATGCCCACCAGCCCGCCGAGCATCGCGCCGATGAAGAGGGTCGGGGCGAAGAGCCCCCCGCTCCCTCCGCTGGCATAGGCGATGATGGTGGCGGCGAACTTGCCGACGAACAGCATGAGCACGATCGAAACGGAGAGCAGGCGACCGTTGAGAACCTCGTCGGCATCGTCGTAGCCGATTCCGAAGATGCCCATGTGGCCCTCGCTCACGATCAGCACGGTCACCCCGATGATGCCCACCCCGAGCCCACCGGCAAAAGGCCGCGCCCAGATCGGGAGGAGGCTCTCCCGCGCCATGCGCCGCGCCCAGAGCAGGGCGGCGACAAAAGCCCGGCCAAAGACCGCCGCGAGGATGCCGAGCGGGATGCAGAGCAGCATCCAGGGCTCGGTGTGGACGGGCCCGGCAAACGCGATGTCGAAGGCCGGACTCTCGCCCAGCCAGAGCCGATTGATCACCGCCGCGATCACGACCGAAATAAAGATCCCGAAAAACGACTTGCTGCTGAAGTCTCCCAGCAGCTCCTCGAAGACAAAGAAGACCGCCGCCATCGGCGTGTTAAAGGCCGCCGCGATGCCCGCCCCCATGCCGAGCGGGACCATCGCCTGGACCCGTTTCTTGGCGAGGCCAAACCATTGCCCGATCTTCGAGGCGATGGCGGCGCACAGATGCACCGTGGGGCCTTCGCGCCCGAGGCTCATGCCCATGCCCACCGAGAGGGTCCCGAGGACAAACCGCCAGGTCGCCTCCCGCAACCGAAAGAAACCGAAGTCACGGTAGTAACGCACCTTCGTTTGCGGGATGCCCGAACCGGCCGCGTCGGGGGCGAACTTCCAGAGACAAATGCCGGTGAGGAGTCCGCCCAAGGCCGGTGAAAGGCCCAAAAAGAGGTAGCCCTGCCACGGTTCGGCAAAGGATTCGCCCGTGCGCACGATCGCGTGCCAGAGCAGCCCGATGGCCTCGTGAAAGAGCACCGCGGCGACCCCGCAGGCCACCCCCGTG
Organism: Opitutales bacterium; assembly: GCA_046542725.1. Classification (GTDB taxonomy): domain Bacteria; phylum Verrucomicrobiota; class Verrucomicrobiia; order Opitutales; family Oceanipulchritudinaceae; genus CAWVVV01. Next base: position 3,751 of record JBKHAU010000090.1, on the reverse strand, counting down.
ATGACCCAGATGATGAGATACCGCTCCGTGTCGGAGAAGCGGTGGCGCAGCCAGTCGGGAAAAGCCACGCGGCCTGGGGGATTCGGGGCCTTGGGATCCGCCTCGGTCATTCGGGGAGCGACGATGCCCGGCGCCTCCGTCCCGCAGCAAGGGCAAAGCTCCCCGCCTGGCCCGGCCGCACTATACGCTGGTCACCGCGTCGTGCCCTGTTTTGCTCAGATCTTTTGACACGCCTTTTCCGCCCGCGCGCCGCGTGCCGCCGAGTTCCTTCCGGTTCGCCTTCGCGGCGCCCTGACCACCCCCCACGTATCGATCCATGGACATCCGATTCAATGCCCACCACTCCCCGGTCGGCGCTTTTGCCTCCTTCACCCTCGGCCAGCCCGGCGCCTCCGGCGGCTTCGGCCTCGAACTCGGCGACCCTGCGCGCCAAAGCCTCTACATCGGCGCCGAGCGACGCGAGCAGCCGGGCACGTTCGAGGCCCTGCCCTTCTTCGCCGAGACCGACCCGAGCAAGAATCTCGAAGCCTTTGTCATGGAGGACCAGGGCGACGTGCGCCGCACCGCCGAGCTCCTGCCCATCCCGTGGGAACGCATCGAGCGCCGCTACAAGACCTGCACCGATACCTGGCAGGCGGGGGACCTCACCTTCACCCTCTACTCGCCCACCTGGAAGCTGCCCGAGCCCGACGGCAGCAACACCGCGGAGTATGCGAAGTGCATCCTGCCCGCCGTCTTTGCCGAACTCACGATCGACAACCGCGAGGGCACCCACCCCCGGCGCGCCTTCTTTGGCTATGCGCCGGACAACGTGCCCGACCACCTCCACGAGCTCTGGAACCTCCGCTCCGAGGGCCTCCACGGCTTGGCCAACAACGCCGCCTACGGCCTCGTGACGGATGCCGAGGACGGCAACACCGCCATGCAGTTCGCGGTCGAAAACATCCTCGGTGAGCCCGACCGCGACAGTTTCCACTTCTCCTGCGGCACCCTCGGCATCGTCGACGCCATCGTGCCCGCCGGCGAGCGGCGCACGCTCCGCTTCGTCCTCGGCTTCCATCGACGCGGCCTGGTCACCTCCGGGCGCCCCCTGCGCTACGCCTACGAGCCCCATTTCCCCGACCTCGAGAGCGTCCTGCGCTACGGCATGCAGCACTTCGAGACTTACCGCGAGGCCGCCCTCGCCCAGGACAGGGAATGGGAGGCCGCCCACCTCAGCGCCGAGCAGCAATTCCAGCTCACTCATGCCATCCGCTCCTACTACGGCAGCACCCAACTCCTCGCGGAGGACGACGGCACCCCCGTCTGGGTCGTGAACGAGGGCGAATACCGCATGATGAACACGCTCGACCTCACCGTCGACCAGCTCTTCTTCGAGCTGAAGCAAAACCCGTGGACGACGCGCAACGTGCTCGAGACCTTTGTCGCCCACTACAGCTACGAGGACGAGGTCTTCTTCCCCGGACAGCCCGGGGAGCGCTTCCCCGGCGGACTCAGCTTCTGCCACGACATGGGGATCATGAACAACTTCACCCAGCCGGGCTACTCCTGCTACGAGCGCCCCCACCTCAAGGGCTGCTTCTCCTACATGACCCACGAGCAGCTGGTCAACTGGCTCGCGGCCGCCACCACCTACGTCACCCAGACCGGCGACGCCGCCTGGCGTCACCGGTATCTGGATACGTTCAAGAAATCCCTCCAGAGCCTCCTTCAGCGCGACCACCCCGAGCCCGCGAAGCGCTGCGGCGTGATGCGTCTCGAGTCCTCCCGCACGGTCGACGGCGGCGAAATCACGACCTACGACAGCCTCGACGTCTCCCTCGGCCGCGCCCGCCAGAACACCTACCTCGCGGTCAAGACCTGGGCCACCTACCTCGCCCTCGAGAAAATCCTCCGCGAGGAGGGTGAAAGCGAGCTCGCCGCCACCTGCGCCGACCAGGCCCGCCGCGGGATGGAGACGATTCTCGCCGCGCGCAAGGAGGACGGCACCTTCCCCGCCGTCCTCGACGAGCCGCACCCCTCCGTCATCATTCCCATCATCGAGGGACTCGTCTTCCTCCAGACGGGGGGCCGCGAAGATGCACTCGCCAGCGACAGCCCCTACGCCCCCCTCATCGAGGCGCTGCGGGGACACTTCCAAGCCATCCTCACGACCGACCGCTGCCTCTTCCCCAACGGCGGCTGGAAACTCTCCTCCACCAGCATCAATTCCTGGCTGAGCAAGATCTACCTTTGCCAGTACGTCGCCCGCGCCCTCCTCGGCGTCGACACCCCCGCCGTCACGGCCGACGCCGACCGCGGCCACGTCGAATGGCTTCTGGACCCGCGCAACGCCCTCTTCGCCTGGAGCGACCAGTGCTACGATGGCCTCATGGGGGGAAGCAAATACTACCCGCGTGGCGTCACCGCCGTCCTCTGGATGAACGAGGGCTGAGCCCACTGCCTCCGGCCCACCGTTTTCCCTTTTCCTCCGCCCCGGTCGCCTGTAGCGCACCGGGGCTTTTTTCTGGGAGCATCGTCGATTTCCGGGGGAAGCGAAAATCCCACGGAGCAGTCCGACAGGACCGCGGAAGCCCGCTCAACCCGGGCCGCTGCTCAGGAGGAGGGGTGGGCCGCACTGAAGACCGCCGGAGGCGGTCCAAAACGGGCGATCCCGGAAAGCAGGCGCTTTTGGAGGACCCGCCTCTGGCGGACTGGCCGCGCCCGAGAAAACCTTGGAGCGGTCGCAGATCCGCGCGAAGACCGCCGGAGACGGTCGCTCCAGATGGGCCGCGCAAAGCGCCCGGGCCGCTCCCGGACTTTGACGATGAACCTTTTTCCGGGCAGCATCGTCAGGTGCGAGGCGACACTCTCAGCACCTCGAGGAGCCTTGCGACCCCCCTCCGCACCAGACCTCCGCACCCAGAGGCGGTGCATCGACGAAAAGGCTCAGCGCAGCAGTTTCGCTCCTCCCCGCGCGTTGCAGGACGCCGACCGGGATCGGTCACCCTCAGAGATCCGCCAGAATATCTTCAACCTTCACTACGCTCGAAGATTTTCTCCCCGCAATTTGCATAGAGAAGGGCCGCAAAATGCCCGCGCGCCATGCACCACGCCCTGCCGGGCGCCCGTAGGTCCCGCCCCCTGCCTAGGCAAACGACTTGCCACAGCCGCAGGTCGACTCGGCGTTGGGGTTCTGAATTTCAAAGCCCTTCCCCATCAGGCCGTCGTCGAAGTCGACCACCGAGTCCACGAGGCGCGGATGGCTCTTCGCATCGACGCGAAAGGTCACCCCTTCACTTTCCAGCACGATGTCGTCGGCCTTGCCCTCATCAAAGGCCATTCCATACTCCAATCCGGAACACCCGCCGGCGTTCACAAAAATGCGCAAAGGGCGATCCTCCGCACCTTTTTCGGCCTGCAGGGCGCGGACTGCTTTGGCGGCACGAGGCGTCAGCGTAATCATGTCACGGAGGATAGGGCCCAGGCCACCGCTGTCAACGCGGAGCATTTCTGAAGCAGTTTTCATGCTCATCACGCAAATCGCTCTTGCCGGGATGCTTCCTTTTCCCACCCTCCGGTGCTGTGGACCTTCTCCGCGAAGTCGAAGAAAAGATCGCTTACCAGCTCGTGCGACCGATCGCCGAGGGCGGGATGGGCTGCGTCTATGAGGCGCTTCAGATCGGCGCGGACGGCTTTCAGAAACGCGTCGCCATCAAGGTCATCCGGGAGGAGTATTCCTCCGTTCGGGCCTTCCGGCAAAACTTTTTGG
>JBKHAU010000089.1:0-8405 GCA_046542725.1 Opitutales bacterium | reverse complement strand
CTCGGAGGCGCCTTTGCCAACCAGCCCGCAGAGCTGCCCACCGTCCTCCTCACGCACAATCCCGACGCGCGCGATGTCGTCATGGACCGCCGCTGGGACCTCATGCTCTGCGGCCATACCCATGGGGGACAGATCAACCTGCCTGGCCTGACAGGTCGCTTCACCCCGGTGCGCCATCGCGACTTCATCGCCGGACACCACGTGTTCGACGGCCGCGTGCTCTACATCAACCGCGGGATCGGCGCGATCGGGGGCGTGCGCCTCGGCGCCCGGCCGGAAATCACCCTCTTCACCCTCGGATAACCTCCGAGCTGCTCCGGCGTCTGCCCGGTGGAAATTTTCTTCTCATTCTAAGCGCCTCGTGTATCGTCACTTCTGCATTCATGATACCGGAAGTTTCATCCCGTCGAGAGCACGAGCCCGTGCGGCAGTTTTCCGTTTTCACCGACAACCGCGTCGGTCGGCTCCATGCCCTCGTGCAGAAGCTGGGCTCGCGAGACATTCACATCATGGCCCTCAGCCAGCTCGACACGACGGAGAGTTCGATCATCCGTTTTATCGTGGACTACCACGAGGCGGCCCGCGCGCTGCTCGAAGAATGCCACTATCCGCACGTCGAGACCGAACTCCTGGCGGTGGAGGTGAAGACCGAGGCGGGGCTCAAATACGTCACGGCGGCGCTCGTCGAGGCCGAGATCAACATCCATTACCTCTACCCCTTCCTCTCCCGCCCCAACGGCAAGAGCGCCTTTGTGCTGCACCTCGAGGACAATGACCTCGCCGCCGAGGTCCTGCGCGCCCACCAGATCCGGGTGCTCGACCAGAGCGACATCGCGCGCTGACGGGGAAGGCGCAGCGCATTGGCGCGGTCCCGGGGCAGGCGCAGCTTACTTGTGCTTCATGACAAAGACGCCATCCCAGTCCGCCGGTGGCGGGTGCACGACGTAATGGTCGCATCGATCCTTGAGGACCCGTGCGGGACTGCGTCCCCCGTCCCCCCGGGGCTCGTCCGCGACACAGCGGGCGAACGCCTCTCCCGCCATGTCCCACTTTCGCTCCAGATAGAGCGCCAAAGCGGCCTCGTAGCGCTCGAGGGCGGCGCGCCCGGCGGCGTCGATCGAGGCCGCCACACCGACGAGTTCATGAATCCTCACGGCCTGCGAACGGCCCTTCACTGCGACCACGTCGAGGCAGCGGAAGACCAGCTCGGGCGCACTTCGCACGGCGGCCGCGCGGGTTGCCTCGGAGACAACCAGCTCCACTCCATAGGTCCGACCGAGCTGCTCGAGGCGGGCGGCGAGGTTCACGTTGTCCCCCATCATGGTGTAGGCGAAGCGCTGCGGTGAGCCCATGTTGCCGATGACGACCTCGCCGGTGTGCAGGCCGATGCGTGTGCGCATGCCGGTCACCCGCCCCGCCCAGCGTCCGCCGTCGCTCCATTGCTCGCACAGCTCCCGCTGCCGGGAAAGCATGCGCAGCGCCGCCCGACAGGCCCGGGCGGCGTGGTCAGAAGTGGCGAGTGGCGCGCCGAAGATGCCCACAAGGGCGTCACCAATGTACTTGTCCAACGTTCCCTGCTCACCCACGAGGACCTCGGTCATGCCTGCGAAATAGTCGTTCATCAGTTCCACGAGCTCCGCCGGCGGCAGTCTTTCAGCAATCGAGGAGAATCCCTCGATGTCGCTGAAAAACGCCGTCACCTCCCGCACATGCCCGCCCAGCTGCGGTGGTTCCGCGGAGTCGACGAGGAGACCGACCACCTCGGGCGAGACATAGGTGCCGAAGAGCTGCCGCAGACGCGCCTTCTCCCGCTGCTCGGTATAGAGTTGAAGGCCGATGCAGAGCACCGCGGCCGAGCTCGAGGCCCCGAGCGGCGAAGCCATGGGCAGGACCCAGTCGAAGGCGGCAAAGCCCCACCACGCCGTCGCCAGATAGCCCCCTACCGCGAGTCCCGCCCCCCAGCGAAGAACGCGCCCCCACCGTCCGGCGACGAGCAGTCCACCGCCCACCAGGGCGACGAGACCAAACACCGCAAGGGCTTCGAACGAGGCCGGCAGCCGATGCAGGAAGCGGTCGTCGACGAGCATCTTGAGCAAATTCCCATGCACCGAGACACGGGGCACGGGATCCTCGTCGAAGGGCGTCGGCGCGAGGTCCTGCAACATCGGATCGGTCGGCCCGACGAGGACAAACGCGTCCTCGAACTGCGCAAAGAGCCCGCGCAGAACGCCCATCGCGCGCGTCGCGCCCAACTCCCGCGCGACCGCATGCGCCTCCGCAAGGTAGAGCACATCGGCAATGCTCACCTGAGGATTGTAGGGGTCGTTCGGCACCCTCCAAAGGTCGAGCCCGGCGGTGGCGTCGAGCTCACCGGCCTCGACCGCCTCGACCCATTTCTCGGGGTGTTTGCCGATCTGCGCAGGATCCCACCAGGGCGCCCCATCGGAGGCCTCGGCCGCCGTCGCGTGCGCCACCGCCGAGCGCAGTTCCGGATTGCCCGTGAACCAGCGTGAATACCAGTTGACCGCGAGGTGCTGTCGCGCGCGCAGGGGCAGCCGACGCACCACCTGCGCCTCTTCCCCGACGAGGACCAACCACCTGCCTTCCTCTTTCCAGACCGCCCCCGGGTGGGCCATCGCCAACATCTCGAGGGCCGCCGCGTGATAGACCTGAGGAAGCGCCTGCGGCACCCCGTTCACTACCCGACCGGTCTCGTCGACGACGAGATAGCGCGGCGGTGACGCCTCCGCCACCGCTTCGTAGCGGTGTTCGAGGCCATTCAAGCGCGCGACCGTGTTCTGCCAGCGGGCCAATCCATTGGCGAGGTGGAGGGCGGGAAACGGGTTGTCCACCTCGACGCGCGCCGGCACCCAGCGCACGACCCCACCGCGGTTGAGGGACTCGCTGGTATCGATGAGTCCCACCCGTCCGACCCCGGAAAAGGGAAAACGCGCATCCTCCACCGGCGGAGCCCAGAGCGGGAATTCGGGCAGAAGCGGAAGCGGGTTGTGCGCCGCGCCATAGCCGCGGGGCCCTTTCTCGGTGAGCCGAAAGTCGCCCTCGCGGCGATCGGGCAATCGACTCGGATAAGGGGCAAAGGGGTGGCGCTTTCCGTCGTAGGCCGCTCCCATCACGACGCGACCCGGCGCTCCAAAGAGGAAGCGCTGCATGGCCAGATTCCCTTCGTAGGTGAGAGCCGGCGCCTGAGCGCGGGGAAGGTGATCCGAGGTGAAGACAAAATCGAAAAAGACGAGCCGCGCCCCCCCCAACTCGAGCAGGGCCTCGCCCGCCATGGCATAATATTCGCGCGGAAACCAACCGCGCCCAAACTGTTCCGAGGCGGCGGCGTCGCGATTCACATAGTAGACGCGGGCTTCGCTCTCGAGCGGGCCTCGGAGCTGGTAGCGCAGGTCCTCGGTCCAGTCCTCGAGGCCTTCGAGCCAGCCCGCCAGTGAGGCCCCCAGCCAGGCCAAGGCAACCATCGGCAGGCCCAGCCAGAGACGTTTCCTGCGAGGCCTGGGGGAGATCATCAGGCCCTGAGCAAACCGCCCGCCGCGGCGGGGTCAAGTGCCCGCCCGCAGCTCGATCCGCTGCTGCAACTCGCGCGCCCCGGTATTGCCCGGATCGAGATCGAGGACCTGCTCAACGAGTGGACGGGCTGCCTCCGCCTCTCCCAGGTCGCGATATAGATAGCGGGCCCAGCCGAGGAGAATGCCGGTGTCCTCCGGAGTGATTTCCGCCGCGCGCGCATAGGTTGCATTGACCGTCTCCGCCTCGAGCCCGGCGAGCGCCTGGGCCTCCGCGAGATAATACCAGCTGGAGCCACGTCCCGGGTAGATTTCGACCGTCTGCCGCGCGAGCTCGAGGGCACCCTCCGCGATCTCCTCCGGCGGAAGGCGTGCGGCGACCTCTTCGAGCAGAGCGGCCTGCGTGAGCAGGAGCAGGGCGTCCCCGTGGCCCGGCTCCCAACGCAGGGACCGCTCGGCGGCCTGCCGAGACTCCTGCAATCCGGTAGGGTTCTCGAAGGCGAGTTGAGGCGAGAGCTGGTAGGGATGCAGCTCGCGACGGGCGACAAAGGCCTCCTGTTGGGCGTACCAGGTATCCTGATACTGCAAAATCCCAAAAGCCAGCCCCAGGGCGCCCCCTGCGAGGCCAAACCGCACCGGGCTGCCCTTGCCGGCGAGCCGTATGCCGGCCGTCTCCTCGGGCAGCGAACGCTCCCCCAGCCCCGCCAGCACCGCCACGAGAAAGACCGTACTGAGCGAGATCCAGCTGCTCTCGAAAAGGCCATAGAGCGCAAGTGCCGTGAGGGAGAGGGCAGTCGCTCCCAGCAGCACCTTGCGACTCGAGGTCCGCTTCAGCCCCCCACTCCGCCGCCGCCGCGCTGGCCGCGCCGGACTGCCGACCTCGCTCTGGTGACGAAACTCCGCTTCGCGGTCATGCGGCTCAAACGGTTCTGCCGCCCAGGCCCGCCAGAGCCGGCCCACTGTACCCACCATGGCAAGGACAAGGAGAAGCAAACCGATGACGCCCCCCTCCGCGAGGACACGCAGATAGAGGCTTCGTGGCCCCCAATGATCCTCAATGGCGGTGACGAGGCCATAGGCGCCGGGGCCCACTCCGGTGAGAGGCGCGTCTGAAGTGGCGCCGAGAGCCGAAGCCCAGCGAGCGCTTTCCACGAGCGGTGGCTGCAACGCGAGGGCGGCATCGACACGCTCCCGCACGCCCAAGCTGAAGAGGTAGCTGAGGGCAGCGAGAAGCACGAGTCCCCCCACGTTGATAAGGAGGAGCCGAATCCGCCGCGACCAGCGCGGACGCCAGCAGAGCGGCACAAGCCCCGCAAGGAGGAGGAGGACCGCGTAGCCCGCAAGGTTTCCCGCCAGTCCCACCAGAAAAACGGCAAACAGCCCGTACCCCGCTGCCGCCAGCCGCACATAACCGGGGAACCGCGGCAGCCCCGCGATGACCGCGGCCGGCGCGGCCGTGACAAGAAACGCCGCCACCGCCAGAGGCGCGCTCGCGAACGGCCCCAGAAGTGTCGCCCGTCCGCCCGCCTCGAGCCACCACGCCAGGGAGGCCTCAAACGATCGCCCCCGCAGCACCCCCTGACTCTCCAGACCCCAGTGGTTGAGGATAACGAAGAGCAGCCCGAGCAGAAGGAGCTGGTTGCCCCGCTGACGGACGCCTTGGGCCACCGCAAAATACACTGTCCACCCCATCAGAAGGAGACTGGCCACCGGGGCCGCACGCCACGGCGCGGGCGCCAGCCATTGCTCCTGCACGATGGCATAGAGCACCAGCGGCAAGACCCACAATGGCCCCTTGGCGAGTTCCACCGCCTGCCCCTGCAAGACCCACCAGATACCAATCAACCCGGCCACCAGCGCAGTCCCGAGGAGAGCCCAGTTCGCCCCCCACGCGCTTTCCAGGTTGCCTCCCGCATGCATCCCCAACCGGTCAATGAGAAGCGCCAGGACAAGGACTAGAAGGGTCTCCACGATCCTCGAAGGATGCTCGACCAGTGTGCGGATGGCCTTGGTCGCAAGCCCGGTTCGTTTGCGCGGACCCATGGGGAAATCCGGAAGCTGCGGGCCTCCTCAACCCTCGACAACCCAAAAAGCGACGGCGTTCGGCGGCACGTCCGACTTCTTCCCGACGCCTCGGAAGTGTATCCGTCATCACACCAGGGGTCTTTTCGGCGGCGACAGCGAGATCCTCTCGCCCGAACCTCCCGATATGCTCGCGGTCGTTAGCTCAGGTGCGCTTCAGGGAATCGACGCCGTTCCGGTCGAGGTCGAGTGCAACACCGGGCTTCCGGGAGAAGCCAAGCCGGTCGTTGTCGGCCTGCCCTCGGCAGCGGTCAAGGAATCCTGGGACCGCGTCTACTCGGCTCTCGCCAACAGCGGCTTCGGCGTGCCGCAGACGAAATGCACGATCAATCTCGCCCCTGGTCACCTGCGCAAGGAAGGGCCGCTCTACGATCTGCCAATTGCGCTCGGCCTCCTCGCCGCGATGGGGGTGCTCAAATCTCCCGCACTCGACCAGTATCTCATCGCCGGAGAACTCTCTCTGAGCGGGGAAACGCGACCCGTGAAGGGCGGCCTCGCCCTCGCCTCACTCGCGCGGGAAAGGCGTTGCAAGGCCCTCCTCCTGCCTCCCCTCTCGGCCCACGAGGCGGCCCTCGTGGAAGATTTCCCGGTGGTCCCGGTGGAGAGCCTCTCCCAGGCCGTCGCCTTTCTCGAAGGGCGCGAGGCAATTGCCCCGCTTGCGCCGGGGAGCGCTCCGACGGGGGCCTCGGGGAGCGAGGGCGGCCCCGACTTCGAGGTGGATTTTGCCGAGGTGAAGGGGCAGCACGCCCTCCGTCGCGCAGTCGAGGTCGCGGTCGCGGGAGCGCACAATCTGCTCGTGGTGGGGCCACCCGGCTCCGGCAAGTCGATGGTGGCGCGACGCATCCCCACGATCGTGCCGCCACTCGCCTTTGAGGAGTTTCTCGATGTTCTGCGGGTTTACTCCGCCACCGGGCGCACCCTCGAGCCCTCCGGCATGCGGCGGGAGCGCCCCTTTCGCGCACCCCATCACACCATCTCGGACGTCGGTCTGATCGGCGGCGGATCGGTGCCCGGCCCGGGCGAGATCAGCCTCGCGCATCACGGGGTGCTCTTTCTCGACGAGTTGCCCGAGTTCAAGCGGAGCGCGCTCGAGGTCCTTCGCCAACCCCTCGAGGATGGTCAGGTGACGATCTCCCGCAGCGCGGGGTCCATCACTCTGCCCGCCCGTTTCATGCTCGTGGCGGCGATGAACCCCACTCCCGATGGCCTCCATCCGGCGGAAAGCCGTTCCACCCCGACCCAGATCCAGCGCTACCATGCCCGCCTCAGCGCGCCCCTCCTCGATCGCATCGACCTGCATGTCGAAGCCCCCGCTCTTTCCGTCGGTGAACTGCGCCAAGCCGCGCCGGGTGAGTCCTCTGCCACCATTCGTGAGCGCGTCGCGGCCGCACGGCAGCGCCAGGTCACCCGCTTCGCCGGCACCGGGTTTGCGACCAACGCCGCCATGACCTCAAAGGCCATCCGTCACTATTGCGCCATCACGGCCTCTCAGGGCGACCTCCTGCAGCAGGCGATGGAACGGCTGCAGCTCAGCGCCCGCGCCTACGACCGCATTCTCAAAGTGGCCCGCTCGATCGCGGACCTTGCCGGCACTCAAGACATCGAGACCCCGCACCTCCTCGAAGCGATCCAGTATCGCAGCCTCGACCGATCGCTCACCGGCTAACCGATCGAGCATCCCCCGGTGAATCGGGCACAATGCAAAGATCGGCCTGGACGGTGTCTTCTCTCATGCATCCTCACGCTCTCCGCGGATTGCCTCGAAAGCCGGCGTGGATACGAGGTATATTCCTATCGTTGAGAGATTTATATCTATATCCAGACGCTCTTTCCCCTCCCGGAACATCGCCTGCTGCCCTCTCCGGGCATGAACAAGCACACAGCCTTCGCCGGCAGCTCTGCTGTCCTCCTCCTCGCGCTGAGCGGTTGCAACCCCGACGAACCCGCCCCGCCTCAGACGTCCGAAACGGTCTTTCGAGGCGAGATCGAACCGCTCAATGGACATCTCGCAAGCGTCGAGACCCGCGGGGAGATCCGCCTCACGGAAGAGGACGGAGAGTTCACCTTCATTGTCGAAGCGGCCGGGGTTCCGGCCGAAATCGTGCATCTGCAGCACCTTCACACGCCCCATTCAGGGGAATCCGCCGAAGCCCCGCCGGCCGCGGCCGACACCAATGGCGACGGTTTCATCGATCTGATCGAAACCCGTTCCTTCTCGGGCCGCACGACGGTGCCCTTTCACGACAACCCTGCGAGCCTCGAAGGCCTCGTCGACGCCGATCGCTTTCCTCGCGCGAACGCCGAAGGGACTTATCGCTATGAGCAGACGTTCTCGCGCGAGGCCCTCGAGGCGGCCCTGCAAGTCCAGGCAGGCATCAGCGGCTTCGAGCCCACCGACTACGTTTTCTACATCCACGGAGTTCCAGAATCTGCCGAGTTGCCGGACAGTGTCCAATCACTCCCAGACGTCCCGGCGCACCTCACCCTGCCCATTGGTGTCGCGAGACTCCGGGCCGAGCAGTGACTTGCTCGCCCCCCGTTCCGCCCGCAGGGCACGCGGCAAGGGGGCAGCGGAGGACAAGCGTCCGCGTGGGGGTGAAATCAGGCTGACTCTTCGGCCGGCGCTTCGTCCTCGGCCGTTTCGTCCTCCTCGTCCCCGTCTTCTTCTGCGGATGGGCTCCACTCACCCGTCACCGGGCCGTGGATCGCCTCGAGTTCCGCCTGGGTCCAGGCTTCGCTTCGTCCCCCATACTCGGAGCGCACCTCGGAAACGAGTTCGGCATCCACCGCGTGGGA
>JBKHAU010000088.1:0-8424 GCA_046542725.1 Opitutales bacterium | reverse complement strand
GACCGTCCCCGTCCGCTGCCGCCGGGCGATGCGCCGGACCCGACGTGAAGCGCGTCGCGCATACCTCATCCTTGAAACGCTATTTCCTCAATCAAGGCCTGCAAAGCTCAAAAGACGGCCCCGCCGCCGCGCATCGGAACGCACCGCTTTGGCGTTGCATCCTCTGCTTCATACCGTTTGCCTCCCGCCCATGAAATCCTTCGCCGGCGCGTGAGTGAAGTCCGCTACCACATCCGCTTCCAGGACCTGGCGGTCAACGAGCGCCCGCAGGAGCGCCTCGAGCGCCTCGGGGCGGGTGCCCTGAGCGAGGCCGAATTGCTCGCCATGTTTCTCCGCCGCGGGACCTCGAAGACCGATGTGATCGGGCTTGCGCATGAGGTCCTGCGCCTTGCCGGTTCCCTCAGTGGTCTTGCCCGCCTGAGCGCGAAGGACTACAGCACGATCCACGGTATCGGCCCGGTGCGTGCGCTCCAGCTCGAAGCCATGGTGGAAATCGTGCGGCGCATGTGGAGCGCGCCGGACGCTCCCGCGCCCCTTCTCGACGCCCCCGAAAAGGTCACCCAGCTCCTCCGCCCACGCGCCCTGGGCCTCGCGGTGGAGAAGTTCTGGGTCCTGTGTCTCAACACAAAAAACCGGCTCGTGCGTCTCGAGGAGGTCACCAGCGGCACCGCCACTGCGAGCCTTGTGCATCCGCGCGAAGTCTTTCGCAGCGCGGTGCGCCACGGTGCCACCGCTCTTATCTGCGCACACAACCACCCCAGCGGCGATCCGGCTCCAAGTCAGGCCGACATCCGCGTCACCCGGCAGCTGCGAAACGCGGCCGAGGCCCTCGATATCGAACTGCTCGATCACCTCGTCATCGGCTTGCCGCAGAGCGACCCCCAAGGGCGCGGCTACTACAGCTTTCGCGAAGCCGGGCTGCTCGGCGTTTGAAAACCGGCTCCACGCCGCCGGCGGCCGGCCTGCGTTCGCCGTTTGCCTTTCGGTGGCTTCGTGCATGCACTCTCCCCTGTTCATGGACGCCATCCTCGAAGAGCTCGGACTCACAGACTATTTCGCGCGCTGCCCCGATATCCTCCTTGCGGTGGAAATGGACGGCACGGTTCTCGCTGCGAACGAGGCCGCGGCGGAGATCCTCGAGCGTGAGCGCGCGTGCTTTCCCGGGCTCGACGTCTTCCAGCTCATCGCCCCGGCAGATCGCCCGGCCGCTCGTCGCACTTGGCGGGAGCTGGACCGCCAGGCGGAGAACGACACCAGCCTCCACGCCCATCTCGTGCGTACCGATGGTTCGAACGTGCCGGTGGAGTGGTTTGCGTGGAGCGCAGGAGGGCGCGAGCCCGCCATCCGGGTGATGCGATTTCGCGACCTCTCGGGTGAGCAACGCGCGACCGAGGAGATCCGCCTGCGCAATGTCGCGATCGACAGCCTCACCTCGGGAGTGACGATCGCGGACGCTCAGCTGCCGGATATTCCTCTGATTTACGTCAACAAAGGGTTCGAGCAGATCACCGGCTACAAAGCACGTGAAGCGGTCGGGCGCAGCTGCCGCTTTCTCCAGAACGACGATCGCCGGCAGCCCGCCCTCGACATCCTGCGCGCCGCTCTGCGCGCGGGCGAGGCCTGCACCGTGCGTCTGCGCAACTACCGCAAGAATGGGGAACCTTTTTGGAACGAGCTCCACCTCTCCCCGGTCTATGACCGAGCGGGCGTGCTCACACATTTCGTCGGGGTCCAGATCGACGTGACCGATCGCGTCGAGTCGCGCCTGCGCCTGGAGGAGAGCGAAGAGCGCTATCGGACCCTCGCGGAGAACACCGAGGATATCATCTGCCGCCTCTCCCCGGGCGGGATCATCCAGTATGCCTCCCCCTCGATCACCCGCCATCTTGGCTGGGAGCCGCAGGCGTGGCACCACCAGCCCTTCGAGCAACTGGTGTATCCGGAGGATCGCGACGGCTATCGGCGCGAGACGACCGCCCTCGCACCAGGGCGCGAGTCGTGCAAGCACCGCTTCCGCCTCCGCACCGCCGGCGGCGAGTCGATCTGGGTCGAGGCGGCGTCCACCCTGGTGGCCACCGAAGGCCTCGAGGCCAATATCGTGAGCGTGGTGCGCGACATCACCCTGCAGCGCAAGGCGGAGGAAGAGATCCGGATCGCCCTCGCGCGGGAGCGTGAACTGAACCTCATCAAGTCCCGCTTCATTCGCATGGTCAGCCATGAATTTCGCACCCCGCTGACGGGGATCAGCGCGAGCACGGCCTTCCTTCGCGACTACAGCACAGACCTCCCGCCGGCAAAGCGCGCGCGCCACTTCGACAACATTGCCCGCTCCATCAAGCGCATGAACCAGCTCCTCGACGACGTGCTCTTTGTCAGCCGCGATGAGAGTGGTCGGCTCCCCTTCAACCCCGAGCCCGTCGACGTCCCGGCCTACTGCGAGAGCCTCATCGACGAGATGCTCGCCGCCTATCCGGGCCGCCGCATCGAACTCGACTGCCGCCTCGGCGAGGCGCGTACCCTCGCCCTCGACCCCAACCTTCTTCACCATATCCTGCAAAACCTCCTCACCAACGCCCTGAAATACTCGCCCGAGGACCAGCCGGTGGAGTTTTCGGTCGAACGCGAGGAGCCTTCGGGAACGCTCCTCTGGGCCGTCATGGACCACGGCATCGGCATCCCGGAGGCGGAGCAGGCGCAGCTCTTCCAGCCCTTTGAACGCCTCAGCAACGTGGGGAACCAGCGCGGGACCGGCCTCGGCCTGCACATCGCGAGTCGCTCCGCGCAGTTGCACGGCGGCACAATTACCTTTTCATCCACTCCCGGAGGCGGCAGCCGCTTTGTCCTCCACATCCCCCTTCCCGTTTAATCTATGGCCTCCAAAAAATCCCTCATCCTCGTCATCGAAGACGACGAAGGCGTCCGCCTGCCGCTCGTCGACGTGCTTGAAGCCAACGGCTACGATGTCGTCGAAGCATCCAACGGCCGTGAAGGCATCGCCGCCGCCCGCGAGGAGGAACCCGACCTCATCGTCTCCGACATCATGATGCCGGAGGTCGACGGCT
This sequence comes from Opitutales bacterium, assembly GCA_046542725.1. Lineage (GTDB taxonomy): Bacteria > Verrucomicrobiota > Verrucomicrobiia > Opitutales > Oceanipulchritudinaceae > CAWVVV01. The sequence goes on along the minus strand of JBKHAU010000088.1, from coordinate 5,362 downwards.
ATGGCGTTTTCGAAGCCCTCCAGGAGGATCCGCACACCGCCGTCATTCCCTTCATTTTCCTCACCGCCAAGACCGATCCCGCCGACATCCGCGAGGGCCTTGGGCTCGGCGCCGACGACTACGTGACCAAGCCCTTCGAAGTGAAGACACTCGTCGATGCGATTCGCACGCGGCTCGAGCGTTACCAGAAGATCAGCGAAGCCGCCGTCACCTTCAACGAGCAGAACGACTACGAGCAGATCTTCATCAAGGACGGTGAGAGCTGCTGGTTCGTGGAATACGAGCGTCTCCGCCTCATCGAGAGCGAGGACAACTACGTGCGTCTCTTCTTCGACAAGGAGAAGCCCCTCATCAGTCGCACGCTGAATTACCTCGAGCAACGCCTGCCGACGCGGCTGTTCTTTCGCGCGAATCGCAAGCAGATCGTCAACCTGAAGTGGATCAAGCACATCCAGCCCTGGTTCAATGGCGGCCTGCTCGTCACCCTGAAGGACGAAACGAAGGTCCAGATGTCGCGTCGTGCAGCCCAGACCTTCAAATCCACGATGGGAATCTAGCCCACCGGAGAGGACACAGGTCGATCTGCGCAGGGAGGGAGGGGGAACTTCCCCCTCATCGGGTATCGCTTACCCGGTAAAATAACCGTTCGTGGGAAAACTACCGGCAGAACTGTCGGTGAGACTTAGTCTTTCGTCACCAAAATATGACAATGAAAGATCTCACCCCTCCTCTCCGCTATGTTTCGCGGCTCGCAGCAGTCGCGTCTCTGGTTCCTGCTCTCGCCAGCGCCCAAGCTTTCTCTGACTTGGTCGACAATGGTGACGGCAGTTTCACCAACTGGATCGGCACCTTTACCACGGCCGATGGCCAGGCACCGACTCCCCCGCAATGGATCGACCATGCCGAACATGGTCCGCTTTACGTTTTCGCCGATGGTGAAAACGTGTGGCTCTACGACCCGAACATCCCTGCGGACAACGTCGAAGACCAGTTCATCTACACCTCCCGCGCGGTGCATCCCAACTTCTACCTGAACAGCTCCTCCGGCACGGGCAACTGGCTGTTTTACCTTGTCGGAGTCGAAGGCCCTAGCGCGACCCCCCGCGTGTTTGCGGACTTCGACGGGGACCCCGTGCTGCTGTCCGACCGCGAGTATCTGAACATCGTCGAACTCGCCAGCTCGGTGCCGGATCTCTCCACCCTCGTCACCGCCGTCGACGCGGCCGACCCTGGAGTCGCGACGGCGCTCAGTGGGGCCGGTCCGCTCACGGTCTTCGCCCCCGTGAACAGCGCCTTCACCGCACTTGGCGATACCCTCGATACCCTCCTCCTCCCGGAAAACCAGGATACCCTGACGGATGTCCTGCAATATCACGTGGTGGACTCTGAAATCACCGCCTCAGACCTGATCTTCGATCCTGAAGACATCTTCAGCGGCGTGGACATGAACTTCACCGTCACCGCCCTCAACGGCGACGACATCGACATCGAAGTCACCGGCATGGGAGCCGTCATGTTGAATGGCTCTGCGATGGTCACCACGCCCGACGTCTTCGCCTCCAATGGCGTGGTCCACCTCATCGACGAGGTCCTTCTCCCGCCTGAAGACCTCGCCACGACCGCCGCCAACGCTGGACTGAGCTCGCTCGTGGCCACTGTCGGGGAGGCCGATGCCTCCGTCGGAGAGGCCCTCACCGGGGATGGCCCACTGACTGTCTTCGCCCCCACCGACGACGCCTTTGCGGCCGTCTCCGACGTCACCGACGGACTCTCCGAGAGCGAACTTACCGACGTTCTCCTCTATCACGTGGTGCCGGGCGAACTGACCGCCTCGGACCTCCTGATCGACGCGATGGACCTCTTCAACGGCGAAGAAGGCATGTTTTATCTGACCACCGTCAATGGTGCTGACCTCAAGGTCGAAGTGACTCCGATGGGGGTCCTCCTCAACGACAGCGCGATGGTGACGACGACCGACGTGATGGCGAGCAACGGCGTAGCGCACGTCATCAACGCCGTCCTCCTTCCGCCTGCAGATCTCGCCACGGTCGCAACCGACGCAGGCTTCTCCGAACTCGTGACGGCAGTGGGCGATGCCGATCCGGCCGTCCTCGCTGCCCTCACCGGGGATACGGACTATACCGTTTTCGCGCCGACCAACGCGGCCTTCCAGGCGATTTCTGACACCGTCGACGGTCTCACGACCCAGGAGTTGACCGACATCCTTCTCTACCACGTCGTGCCGGGCAAGATCTACGCCAGCGAAGTCCCGCTCGACACTCCCATCGAGACGGTGAATGGGGCCACCGTGACCTTCACGGCCGATTCCTCCGGAGCCCTCTTCATCAACGGCGCTGAAATCACGATGACCAACGTAATGGCGGGCAACGGCGTCATCCACGTCATCGACGCGGTCATCACGCCCCCCGCCGGCGACAGCTGAGCCTCCCCTCCCCGGCTTCATTTCCGGAGCGACTCTTCCCAACCGCCTCTGCTTCCGCGCAGAGGCGGTTTTTTGCTGTCCATTTCCCGAGCCGAAACCAGGCGCATCGCCTCCGAGCAGGGGTTCGCAGGGCCCCGTTGCTCGGCAAGAGAGCGGCGGTGAGGGCGTCGCCCCGCCCCATCTGGCGGTGGTGGCGAGGAAGGCGGTGGTGACCGCACTCCCTCAGCCGTCGGCGAGGGAGGTGAGGATCGCCCGTGAGACGGCGAGGCCTTTGTCAAAGAGCCCGAGGTGCAGGCTCTCATTGGGCGCATGGTGGCGATCCGCGGCGGTGAAGACGCCGACCATGAGCGCATCGGTCCCGAGGGCCTCACGCAGTTGACCGATGATCGGAATGCTGCCTCCTTCGCGCAGATAGAGCGGCGCCTTACCAAAGACCGCCTGGGAGGCCGCCTCGGTGGCGGCAAAGGCGCGGGCCAAGGCCGGGTTCTGGTCGGGCGGCGTGTCCGGACGGCCGGGTGGCACGACACGGTAGGCCGGACCGTGGTGCCCTTCCTTGATCGTCAGCCGCACAGTCGGTGGGCAGCGCTCGCGCAGGGTCTGCGAGACCAATGCAAAAATCGTTTCCGCGTCCTGGTCAGCCACGAGCCGGCAACTGATCTTGGCAAAGGCGCGGGCCGGAATGATCGTCTTGTCGCCTTCGCCCTGGTAGCCGCCGCCGATCCCGTTGAACTCGAGCGTGGGCATGAGCCGGGTGATCTCCTGCGGGGTGAGGTCGCCGGTGGGAGCCAAGGCGGGCACGCCGATGCTTGCCCGCAAGGCCTCGAAATCGCTCCCCAGTTTGGCGATCTCGGCCCGCTCCCAGTCCTGGACACCAGCCACCTGATCGTAGAACCCCGGCACGTTGACGCGGCCGTCGGCGGTGTGGAGGGAAGCGCAGAGTTGCATCAGGACCTGCAGTGGATTCTGCACCGCCCCCCCGAACAAACCGGAATGCAGGTCGCCGGAAGGCCCATCGACATGCACCTCCATCGTCACGATGCCGCGCAGGGCAACGGTCACGCCAAGGGTGTCGGGATCCGGGCTCATCGTATCGGAGAGAAGGATGAAATCCCCCTTCAATTCATCGGCGTGGGCCTCGAGGATGAGGGGCAGACCCGGACTGCCGATCTCCTCTTCCCCCTCGATCAGGAAGGTGAGGTTGAGCGGCAGGTCGGGGCGCTCCTCGAGGAGACGGCGCACGGTAGCGAGGTGGACCATGAGCCCGCCCTTGTTGTCCGCCGCACCGCGGCCGTAGAGGCGGTCTCCACGCTGCTCGGCCTCGAAGGGGTCCGAATGCCAGAGCTCCAGCGGGTCGGGCGGCTGCACGTCATAGTGCCCATAGATGACCACATGGGGGGCGTCTCCCGGGACCTTGCGATGGGCAATGATGGCGGGGTGCCGGGTGCTGCGCGCCTCTTTTGTCGCAAAGCCCATCTCCTCGAGAAAGGCATGGAGCCACTGGCGGGCGCCGGCCATGCCCTCGGCATAGGCGGGATCGGTCGAGACACTGGGAAATCGGACCAGCTCCTTGAGCGCGGAAATGGGATCGAACATCGGAATTACGTGGGGGATGCGCCGGACTCAGCGGCGGTTGTTGCGATAGATCTCGAGGGCCTCGGGCATGGCTTCCTGGAGCCGCTCGATGCGGTTGCCGTGGCTCGGGTGGGTGGAGAGCAAGGCGGGCGGCTGATCGCCCCCGCGCCCCGCCACGAGTCGCCAGAACTCGACCGCAGCGCGGGGGTCATAACCCGCCCGAGCGGCGATCTTCAACCCCTCGAGATCGGCTTCGGTCTCGTGGCTGCGGCTGAAGGGCAGAAGCCCGCCGACCTCCGTGCCGAACCCATAGGCCCCGAGAATGAGCGCCTGCGCCTCGTTGCTTACCTCGTATTCGTCCGTGAGAATGGCGAGGCCGGCCGCGCCCCATTCACGATAGGTGGCGGCCGAGAGGCGCTGGTTGGCGTGGTCGAAAAGGAGGTGCGTGGCCTCGTGTCCGAGGACGGCGGCGAGCTGGTCCTCGTTTTCTACCAGCTTGAGCAGACCGGTGTTCACCCCCACCTTGCCCCCGGGCATGACGAAGGCATTGATCGCCTCGTCTTCAAAGACGACAAACTCCCACTGCGCATGCGGGATCTCGCCCTCGACTTGGGCGACGATCCGTTCTCCCACCCGACTGACGAGCGCATTGTATTCGGAGTTCCGCGACAACGTCGCCTGCTCCTTCATCTGCTGGAAGGACTGGATACCCATCTGCGCGAGTTCGGCATCGTTGTAGAGGCTCGGCACGGTGCTGCAGCCGGCGAGGAGGACGAGCACGACCCAGGTGAAGGGACGGCGCCAAAGGGGAAGCGTGGACGGTTTCATAGCAAAAGAAAAAGGATGCGCGCGTGGGGACGCGGCGGCAAGGCGGAGCTGCACCTCAAGTCACGCGCCGGGGAAATGCCTTCCCGGGGCTGGCGCCGGCCGCCGCCAGCACGCGATCCACCGGCACCTGGCGCCGAAACCAGGTGCGCTGACGGCGGGCAAGCTGGCGGGTGTGCCGCACGATGGCCTCACGCAAGGAAGCGCGATCCGGCAGCGCACCCCGGAGGTATTCCAGCGTTTCACGATAGCCGATGGCCGCGGCGGCGGTGGGATTGCCCTCGAGCCCGGCTCCACGCAGGCCCTCGACCTCCTCGACGAGACCGGCTGCGAGCATCGCATCGACGCGCTGCGCGATGCGCACGCGCAGTTCCTCCGCCGGCCGCTCGAGCAGGCAAACCTCCTTGCGCACGCCCGCGTAGGGCGTCGGCTGTGCGGCGAAACGGGCCTGCACCTGGCCGAGCGTGAGGCCACTCGCAAGGCAGCGCAGGAGCCCCATCTGGACGCGGCGCGGGTTGTCCC
>JBKHAU010000087.1:0-8428 GCA_046542725.1 Opitutales bacterium | reverse complement strand
CCGGGTGGAGGCGCGCGTGATCCACCCCGATGGGCGCATCACCGAACTCGAGCGCGACGCCGTCTACACGCAGGACGACTTCCGCCTCGGGCACGAGCGGCGCGAGCGCGTCACCTTTGCCCTCCCCAACCTCGAGCCCGGCTGCATCGTCGACTACCGCTGGCGCGCGGTTCACAAGGGCAAGGCGCATGGGCTCCGCTTCTACACCCAGGCGAGGTATCCCACCCACGAGCTGTTCATTCGCTTCGCGTTCTATCCCCACCTGCGCGCCGCCTGGACGACCAGTGGTTTCCCCTCCAGCTGGTTAGAGGAGCGCAACGGGGGCCATGAGCTGCGCATGCGCCAGCTCGCGGCGGCCCCGGACGAAGAGTTTCTCCCCACCCCCGACGAGATCGTGCCCTGGATCACGACCTACTATCTCTTTCAGCGCGGGGACGATTGGGTGCGGGAGTTCTGGACCGACTTTGCCAAGGTGCTCGCGCGGGAGGAAAAGGCCTTTCAGACCCGACACCGCGCGATCCGCCGGCAAGCCGAGGAACTCACCGCCGGCGCCGCGGGAGAAGAGGAGGCGTTGCGCCGGCTTTTCGCTTATTGCCAGGGAGAGATCCTCAACCTCGAGGACGAGGCGAACGGGCTCTCCACACGAGAAATCGAGCAATACGCTGAACTCAAGAAGGCCACCGATGTCCTGAAAAACGGCTATGGCGACGCCTCCCTCATCAACGCGCTCTTCGGCTCGCTCGCTGGCGCCCTCGGCTACGAGGTGCGCTGGGCGGCCGCGACGGACCGCTCCGAAGGGGCTTTTTCATCCAAGCGCGCCTACTACTATGCGCTGCCCGACCGGTTGGTCGCGCTGCGGCGAGAAGGAGAGCATGCGTGGCGCTTTTTCGACCCGGGCACGCCAGAGGCTGCCTTTACCCACCTCGCTTGGTGGAACGAGGACACCCGGGCCCTGCTCGGCAACCGCGATGGGCCCTATTTCGTCGACACTCCGCGGCTTTCCGCCGAGGCCTCCAGCCTGCGCCGCGAAGGCGACCTCGAGATCGCCCCGGACGGCTCCCTCCAGGGCAACGTCGTTTTCACCTTCGACGGCCATCTGCGGTCCCTTTTCGCAAGCGGCTATCGCCTCCTCACGCCGGAGGAGCAGACCGAGGCCGTGCATGACCTCCTCGGGGATCTCCTGCCGAATGCCGAGGTCGATGCCCTTCGCCTCGACTGGGGCGACGCCGTCGGCGCTCCCTTGGTCATGCGATTTGTGCTCACCGCGCCAGGCTTCGCCAGCCGGACGGGCCAGCGGCTCTTTCTCGAGCCCCATGTCTTCGGGCGGGACGATGCCCCTTTCTTTGCGCCAACGAAGCGGCGCCATGATATCTCCTTCGCCTACCGCTGGACGGCGATCGACGACCTGCGTCTGCACCTGCCGGCGGGCTTCACCGTGGAGGAAGTCCCGGCGCCCGCGGGTGAGATCCGCAGCAGCACGTTCACTCACACCTCATCGGTCGAAGCCGACGAAGCCGCGCGCCTCCTCCACGTCCAGCGGCACTACGCTTCAAAGACGCTGACCGTGCCGGTGGAAAACTACGCGGCCGTGCAGGGCCTTCTCGCCGAGATCTTCGAGATCGATCACCAGCTCTTCATTCTCCGGCAGACGGGAGAGGAGGGCGCGGCGGCGGATCCTCTTCAATGAGCCCTGCGGGGCTCCAGCGAGGCGCCCAGCGCGTCAGAAATTCCCGCACGTGGCTCTCCTGCAAAGCCTCCTCGCCCTGCGGCGGCAGCCAGAAGACATACGCCAGGGTGTAGGGGCCGGCGAAGGTCTGGGTGGCGAGGACCCGCTCGGAGGGAGAGCGAAACTCTTGCACGATCCAGAGGTGCTCCGCCAGGTCCCAGAGTTCCATCCGCCCCTCGGCCGCGCGCCTTCGCGCGAGGGCGAGAAACTCCGCCTGGGCGGCCGGCGAAAGCGGGGCGCCCTCATCGAGTGAGACCGTCACCATGACCCCGTCCATGCCCTCTTGGCGCAGCCAGGCCAGGGTGACCCCCTCGGCAAAGAGCAGATCCCCGGGGCTCTCCGGGGCCGCCTTTTCCCAGCCTTCTTCAGGTCCGGGCAAGGGCAGCTCGAGAACTCCCTCCGGCAGGACCTGCCGCAGGATGATCGCTCCTCCCAGCCGGTCTGCCCCGAGCAGCGCAAGACCGGTCGCGAGGAGTCCACGGATCGCGACGCTTCGCCTCATGGGACACGCAGTCTGGTCACGGGAAGCGCTTTGGCCAGCCGCCTGACGTGCGGATTCTCCCGCCCGTTGACGCCTCACGCGTCGGACCGAAGATGAACCTCATGCGACCTTCCCTCCTCCGCCTGTGCCTCCTTGCCTTCGGAGCCACCCGCCTCCTCGCCAACCCGCCGGACTTGGCGGAGAACCCCGCATCCGCCCAAGGCGAACTCGCCCCGGACCGCCCGACACTTTTCATCGCGGGCGACTCCACCGCCGCCAAGGGCAAGGGTGCGCAGCAGCAGGGCTGGGCCGAGCCGTTCAAGGACTACTTCGATCCCGCCGAGGTGAAGGTGGTGAACCGTGCGCGCGGCGGCCGCAGCAGCCGCACCTTCATCACCGAAGGCCTCTGGGACGAGTTGCTCTCCGATCTCAAGCCGGGGGACCTCGTCCTCCTCCAGTTCGGCCACAACGACGGGGGCGCGATCAACGAAGAGCCCCCCGGCTCCGAGCGCCCGACCCGGGCGCGCGGCTCCCTCCCCGGCCTCGGCGAGGAATCGGTCGAGATCGACAATGTCGTCACCGGCCAGCGCGAGACAGTGTATTCGTTTGGCCACTACCTGCGTCAGATGATCGCCGACGTGGAGGCACGCGGCGCGCAACCCGTGCTCCTCTCCCTCACCCTGCGCAACCTCTGGGAAAACGGCCGCCTCGAGCGCGGCTCCGGTCGCTTCAGCGGCTGGTCCCGCGCCGTCGCGACGGAAGCCGGCGTGCCCTTCATCGACATCACCCACCCCCTCGCCGACCAGTTCGAGGCGATGGGGCGCGAAGCGGTCGACGCATTCTACGAGCAGGATTACGTACACTACAACCATGCCGGAGCCGACGCCCACGCCGCTGCCGTCGTGGCCGGCCTGAAGGGCCTGCGCGCGGTCGAGATCGGCCCCTGGCTCTCAGAGAAGGGGGAAGCGGTCAAAGCCGACGAACTGGCCTGGCTCAATCTCCCCATCCCGCCCGACCGCGACCTGCCGACCGTCTTTCTCATCGGTGACTCGACGGTGCGCAACGGCCGGGGCGACGGGAGCAATGGCGAGTGGGGCTGGGGCGCCTTCCTCCCCGCCCATATCGATCCCGCGAAAGCCAATGTCGTGAACCGCGCCGTCGGCGGGCTGAGCAGTCGCACCTACCTCACCTACGGCCACTGGGAACGCGTCCGCGCCATGCTTCAGCCCGGAGACGTCGTCATCATGCAGTTCGGCCACAACGACGCCGCCCCGCTCAACGACGAGCACCGTGCCCGCGGCACCATCCGCGGAACGGGGGAAGAGAGCGAAGCGATCGAGAACATGCTCACCGGCGAGACCGAGGTCGTGTACTCCTACGGCTGGTACCTGCGGCGGTTCATCGCCGATGCCCGCGCCCACGGCGCCACCCCGATCGTCTGTTCCCCCGTTCCCCGCAAGAGATGGGACAACCGCCGGATCGCGCGCGGAAAGGACAGTTACGGCGACTGGGCCGAGGCCGTCGCGCGCGAGACCGACGCACCCTTCCTCGACCTCGAAGAGCGTATTGCGGCCCATTACGACGCCCTCGGGCCGGCCCTCGTAGAGTTGCTCTTTGCCGATGCGCACACCCACACGAGCGCCGCCGGTGCCGTCCTCAATGCGGGCTGCGTCGTCGAGAGCCTGCGCGCGCTGGAGGACCATCCATTGCGACCGTTTCTCCACTAGCAGGGCGCCCTCCCCAGGGGAATCGGAAGGGCTTGCCACCATGAGGCCGGGGGACCATTCCTCTCCTCACCCCATATCCATAGCATTCCGAGGTTAGCCATGAGCTCTTTTTCTTCCCCCTTCGTCCGCGGGTTGGCCGCCCTCCTGGGTCTGTGTGCCGCGACCGCCCATGCCGGCTGGTTCGGCTCCGGCAGTTGGCCCGAACTCACGCCTGAAGAACTCGCTCTGAGCGCGCCGCGGATCGATCCCGAGGCCAGTGCCGAGATCCTCCTGCGCGAGATCGAGATCAACGACCGGCGAGACGACCAGACGGTCTATGAGTATTTCCGCCGTGTGAAGCTCTTCGACCAGCGCGGGGTCGAGGAGTTCAAGACGGTCGAGCTCGAGGGCTGGTTCGACGCCCGCATCTCCAAGGTCCAGGCACGCGTGATCTATCCTGATGGCCGCATCGAGGAACTCGAACGCGATGCCGTCCACAGCCAGGAGACCTTCCGGTTGGGCCGCTTTCGAGCCAAGACCGCCTCCTTTGCCCTGCCCTCGCTCGAGCCTGGCTGCATCGTGGACTATCGCTGGCGTATCACGAAAGACGGCATGGCCTATGGCGACCGCATCTATTCGCAGGTCGGGTATCCCACCCACCGCTTCTTCTTCCGCATGGAGTTTTACTCCGACTTCCGGTCCGGCTGGACCACCTCCGGCTTTCCCTCGGACCTTTTTGTGACCCACCGCGGAGGCCAGGAACTCGTCCTGACCGATCTTCCCGCCGCCCCCGACGACGACTTCCTTCCCCCGCGCAACGTCACCCAGCCGTGGATCACGGTGTATTACATTTTCAATGACAACAAGGATTGGGTGCCCGCCTTTTGGAGGGATTTCGCCCGCAACCTCCACAACAACGGCTCCGACTTCCAAGGCAACCGCCGCTTGATCAAGGACAAGGCCAAGGCGCTCACCGCCGGCGTCACCGAGGATCGCGAGCGCCTGCGCCGCCTCTACAATTTCTGCCAGGCCGAGATCACCAACATCTACAGCGACGCCGCCGGTCTCTCGAACCGGGAGATCGAGGAACTCAAATCGATCAAGAAAGCGGAGGATGCCCTGCGCCGCGGTTACGCCTCCCGCTATTACATCAACGCCCTCTTCGGCTCCCTCGCCGAGGCCCTCGATTATGAGGTGCAATGGGCTGCCGTAGCCGATCGCACTTTTTCCACTTTCGATCCCTCGATGGTCTACTATCAGGCCCTTCCCGACCGCATCGTCGCAGTCAGAAGCCCGGGCGAGGAAAAGTGGACCTTTCACGACCCCGGCTCACGCAACGTCGCCTTCGGCCACCTCGCATGGGAAAACGAAGCCCTCCAGGCCCTCATCGGGGACCGCAAGGAGCCAGCCATGTTCTACACCCCGAGCCTACCCGCGGACAAGTCGGTCCTGCGCCGCGAGGCCACCTTCGAACTCCAGGAAGACGGCTCCCTCACCGGCTCCGCCACCTTCACCTACACCGGTCACCTCGCCAACATCCAGAAGAACATCATGGACGGGCTGACCCCGACCGAGCGCGAAGAAACGCTCACCGAAGAACTCGCGGAGAGCCTGCCGAATGTGGAGGTGGAGAACGTCGAATTCGAGGGCGTGCTCACCCCCGAAGCGCCCATGATCGTGCGCTTCGAACTCACCGTGCCGGCCTTCGCCGACCGCACCTCGCAGCGCATCTTTCTCGAGCCCGCAGTCTTTGCAAAGGGCAACAGCCGTCTCTTCGGCGAGGAGGAGCGCACCTTCGACGTGAGCTTTTCCTATCGCTGGACGGAGGAAGACGACCTTCGGATCCGGCTGCCCAAGGGCTATGAGATCGAGGAAGGTGCCTCTCCGCAGGCCCTCGGCGAGCACCAGGTCATTTCCCACCTGGTCAATCTCGCCTACGACAAGGGCGACCACGCACTCCTCTATAAGCGTCATTACAAGGTCAATACGCTCATCCTCCCGGCCCGTGCCTACGATGCGGTGCGCGCGAGCTACGACGCGATCTTCCAGGCCGACCAGCACCTTCTCAATCTGCGCCTCGCCGAGACCGCTGCACAAACCGAGACCGCCGCCGAGCCGACACCTTCGCCGAACGCGGAACCGACCGCCCAGGCCGCTCCCACCACCACGCCCCCAGCCGCCTGAAGCCGTGATCCCCCACTTGTCCGCCCCCGCCCGCCTCCGCGCCACCGTCACGGTGCTCGTCCTTCTCGCCGTGCCCCTCCTCGAGGCGGCCCGCGTCCCCGACTGGATCCAGGCAGCCGCCGACCGCCCTCTTCCTGCCATGGCGGCAGAGGCCGACGCTGTGGTCCTGCATCATTTCGTCGAGCATGCCTACAATCCGCGTCGCGGCCGGCTCACCACCACCGCCCGTTTTGCCGTCAAGGTCCTCACCGCCGAGGGCGCCGACAGTGCGCGCTTCAGCCTCCCCTACAACGACGGGGCCGACCGCGTGAAGCAGTTTGAGGCTTGGATCCTGCCCCGCGTGGGCAAGCCCGTGCGCATCCGTCAAAGGGACTGCCCGATCATCAACACCGGCTACGGTGAACTCTACAGCGACCAGCGCGCCCTCATTTACTCCGCCGCGGAGGAAGCACGCCCGGGCACGGTCTTCGCCTTCGAATACGAGCTGGAGGAGCACTCCATCTTTGCCGAGTCCCTCTTCTCCTTTTCCCGCAACCACCCTGTGCTCTTTGCCCGTGCCCAGGTCTCCGTGCCGGAGGAATGGGTTGTGCGCTTCGCCTACAGCAACGACAACCTTGCCGTCGAGGAGACCACCCGGGGCAACACCTGGACCTGGACGGCGCGGGAGGTGCCACCCGTCGAGACCGAGGACTACGCCACCGACTACAGCTCCCTCGTCACTGCCCTGCGCTTTGCCGTCGAGCCGCGCACCCCCACGGAGACACCCCCGCTGCTCTCCTGGTCGACCTGGGAGGCGCTCGCGGAGTACTCGGCCGACCTCATGGAGGGTCCCTCCGCGGTCACCCCTGAAATCCGGCGCAAGGCCCGCGAACTCACCGCCGGGGCCGTCTCCGAGGCGGACAAGGTTCGAGCCATCGGCGAGTTTGTCCAAGCTTTCTACTACGTCAGCCTTACGCTCGACCTGCAGAATGGCGGCGGCTACCGACCTTATCCCGCGAGCGAGGTCCTCGCCTGCGGCTACGGCGACTGCAAGGACAAGGCAACCCTCATGCGCGCGCTTCTCGCCGCCGTCGAAATCCCCTCCTACCAGGTCATCTGCCTGCTTGATGACCATGCGCGGGTCGACCTCCGTTGGCCGTCTCCGGCGCAATTCAATCACGCCATCATCGCCGTTGCACTCAGTGAAAATCCCGGCTGGGAGAGCGTCGTCGAGCATCCCGCGCTGGGCCCGCTTCTCATCTTCGACCCGACTGACGAATACACCCCGCTCGGCTTTCTCAACGGCACCCTGCAGAATTCACACGCCTACCTCACCACCCGCACCACCGAACCCCTCATCCACCTGCCCCTGGGAAATCCTGCCCGACACGCCGTTCGCCGCGATGTCGCCGCCTCGATCGATCCGCTCGGCAACATCGCAGGGGAACTCAGCTCCACCTATACTGGCAGCCAGAGCCGCTTGTGGCGGCGGACGCACCGCCGCGAAGCTTCGAGCGACTTCAACGTGACCGTGGCCAACTGGGTCGCCAACGACCTGCGCAAGGCGACGGTGCGCAACGTGAGCGTGACCGAGGCCGACGACCGCTCGTCTCTCACCCTCACGACCGAGTTCGAGTCCGCCAGCTACGCCCGCACCATGCGCGGCCGCATCATGGTCTTCCAGCCGGCCCTCGTCGCCCGCAAGGAGTGGAACGTGCCGAAGGATGAGGAGCGACTCACCCCCCTCTCCTTCGACCCGATCGACTTTTCCGAACGCACCGAGATCTCTCTCCCCGAGAGCTTCGTCGTCGATGAACTGCCCGCTCCCGTCATCCTCGATGAGGACTTCGGGCGCTTCGCCCTCTCCGTCCACGCCGAAGACGGACGCATCATCTGCGAACGCTCACAGGTCTGGACCGGTGAGGACATCCCTCCCGAACGCTACGAAGCGCTCCGCACTTACATCGACGCCATGCTCAAGGCCGAAAGCGCCCCCGTCGTCCTCGTCCGCGCCGAGTCGTAGAATCCCGTTCGATCCCGACCACGTCCCCATCCTCCCGCTTGCCCACCGGTTCCGCTCGACCGGGGCGACCACGGTCGACGCAGCGCGCGTCAGGGCACGATCGCACGGCCCCTTCAGGCTTTCTTGCGCCGGGCGAGGGAGGCCTTGATGAAGTCGCGGAAGAGCGGGTGGGCCTTGCGCGGCTTGGACTGGAACTCGGGGTGGAACTGGCAGCCGACGAACCACGGGTGGTCGGGGATTTCGATGATCTCGACGAGCCCGCGGTCGGGGTTGAAGCCCGCCACGCGCAGGCCGGCTTCCTCGAGGGCGGCGCGGTAGTCGTTGTTGAA
>JBKHAU010000086.1:0-8432 GCA_046542725.1 Opitutales bacterium | reverse complement strand
GGGCTTATATTTGATAGGCAACGGATTATTTGATTTTTGAGGGGCGATGCTATTGTGCTTCGCCTGACCCGAGTCGTTTCGATGCTTCACGGCTGCGGGCTGCGGCTTGCCGAGCGACTCGACCCACAGTAGTGCTCCCGGTCTAGCCCCTCGGGCGGAAACGGCTTTCGGCCGCGAGGGCTTCCCAGTGCGTGCGTTCGGCGGGCGTGAGCTCGCGGGGCACCTCGATGGTGACCTCCGCGAAGAGATCGCCGGGTGGCGCGCCGCGCGCGCCGGGCAGCCCGCGTCCACGCACTCGAAAGGAGCGCCCGCTCGGGGTGCCGGGCGGGATGGTGAGGCGCACGGGGCGGTCGAGGGTGGGGATCTCGACCTTGGCGCCGAGGACGGCTTCCCAAGGGGCGAGGGTGAGTTCGTGGATGAGGTCGAGATCGCGCACCTGGAAGTCGGGATGGGGGGCCAGGTGAACGCGCAGATAGAGGTCGCCGGGTGGGCCCCCGCCGCGGCTGGGCTGTCCGCGGCCGGGGACGCGCAGGCGCTGGCCGGCGCGGACGCCGGCGGGGATGCGGAGCTTCAGCGTGGTGGGCGGCCCACCCGCGGCATCCTGGAGAGTGAGGGGTCGAAGAGCGCCGCGAGCCGCCTCCTCGAGGGTGACCATGAGGTCGGCTTCCAGATCGCCGCCCGTCGCGCCGGGATCGAAGTCGGGCGCACCCCGCCCTGCCCCAAAAAACTGCTCGAAGAAATCACTGAAGCCGGTCCCTTCGAAGTGGAACGCGCCGCCCCCGGTTTCGTCGAAACCTGAGCGGTGGACAAAAGGCCCTCCGCCGCCGCGCGCCTGGCGGGACGAGCGCGCGAAGCCGGCCCCTTCATCCTCCCACCCTGCGCCGAGTTGGTCGTATCGGCGCCGCTTGGCAGGGTCCTTGAGGACCTCATAGGCCTCGTTGAGTTCCTTGATCTTGGTCTCCGCGCGGGCCTTGTCGGAAGGGGCCGCCTTGTCCGGGTGATGTTGGCGGGCAAGCCGGCGGTAGGCCTTCTTGATCTCTTCTGCGGAGGCCGTGCGGGAGACGCCGAGGATCTCGTAGTAGTCCTTGAAGTCGACGTTCATGGTTGGGTCTTGGGTGTGTCAGAAGAAGGGATCGTGCAACGACCGCCTTGGCAAACGAAGCAGGGCCGGACCTGAGAGAGGCGCCGGCCCTGCGAAGAGGAGTGGACGGGTCTGAAGATGTGCGACTTGGAGCGTAGTCCGGCGTCACGCCGCCGCCCGCCTAGTTGATTGCGATGGAGCGCGGTTTGGCCTCCTCCGCTACGGGCAGCTTGATCGTGAGGACGCCATCCTGCGAGGAGGCGGCAATATTCGCTTCGTCGACGCGCAGGTTCAGCTGGAGGCGAAGACGATAGTCGGCGGTGGCGATCTCGCGATGCTGCGGGCGCCAGCCTTCGGCGGCGTGCGGGACGCGGCTCGCCTCCACGGTGAGTGTATCCTTCTCAAGCGTGATGTTGGCTTGCTCGCGAGGCACGCCGGGGAGGAAGACGCGCACTTCGTAGGCGTGCTCATCTCCTTCCACCTCGTAATACGGGCGGATGAACTCTTGGCGGCGGGCTTCGGCGGGCGCGTCTTCGCGTCGGGTCATTTGCGTGTTCATGTTCTGAATTCCTTGGGTTGGGTTGTCGGTTGCGGTGGGGGGCGCTCAGCTCACGGTGATCGCGCGCGGCTTGCGGTCTTCGGCCTTCGGGAGGTCGACCGTGAGGAGGCCGTGCTCGAGTTTCGCCGTCACTTTGTCGGCCGCGATGTCGTCGCCCACCGTGATGGAGCGACTGAATTTCACCGCGGGGGTCTTGTCGCCCTCGCGGGTGCGCTGCTCACCCGCGATGGTGAGGACGGCGTTTTCGAGCTTCACTTCGATCGCTTCCTTGGGAACGCCAGGGAGCTCGGCCACGACATGGTAGCCATTCTCTTCGGCGTAGAGGTCGAGGCGGAAGCTGTGCGGTGCGGTGCGCTCGAACAGCCCCGGGGCGCGAGGACCGAAAGTGCGGCTGAAGAGGTTCTCGAACTCCGCGAACGGGTCGTTCCACACGTTGTCATATTTGATCAGTCTCATGGGGTGTCTCCTGTTTTGGCGGTTGTGGTTAATGGTTTGGCAAACCTCTCTGCATGCGGGTTGCCAAAGCAGCAACGGTCTTGGAAGGGCCTCTTCAAAGGTCCCTCATTTAAGTCTTAAAACGTTGAAGATCAATAGGATGTATCCGATATTGGCGTCGGTTCAGCGGCCGCGACCAGCCTTGGCAGAAAGTCCGATTGAGACACTGTGGCGCACCTTGCTGCGTCGTTTCGCGCCACCGCGATGGCCCCTCTCCTGGGCACATCGCCTGCTATGGGAGCGCCATGCATCCTCGCTTTGTCCGCCTGCGCATCTCTGCGTGGCTCCTGCCCCTCGTCGGGGCCGCATCGCTGCTCGCCGACGGGCCGGTCGTGACGCAGGGCGCACTCGAGGGCGTGCCATACTTTATCGCGGAAGGGGCCCCGGAGCCGACCGGCTGGCTGCTCTACGCGCACGGTTTCCGGCCGGAGGACTATGCCCTGAGCGCCGCCCTCCCGATCGAGGAGGAGCCTTGGCGCACCTGGCTGGAAGAGGGCTGGACGATTCTCGCCACCGCCTTCCGGCGCAACGGCTGGATCGTGAGTGACGCCGGCGAGGATCTCCTTGCCCTGGAGCGCTGGTGGGAAGACCAACGCGCCCGTCCCGGCCTTGTCGTCCTCTGGGGCGAGTCGATGGGGGCGGCGGTGGTCACGCAGATCGCCGAGGAATCGGAGCAGCCAGGGCGCTACACTGGAGCGGTGGGAGTGAGCCCGGCGTTGTTTCATCCTGAGATCCTGGCGCGGGTGGGGGATTGGAGCTTTGCTCCGCAGATTCCCCTGCTCTTCGCCAGTAATCAGAATGAAATGGCGGACCCGGAGCACTACGCCGAACGCGCCGATGGGCGGAATGTGGGCAAGGTCGCGGTCTGGAAGATCGCCCGCGACGGCCATGTGAATCTCACCGCGGCAGAGAACCACGCGCTCCTCGAGGCAATCGAGGGGTGGGGGGCAGGCACCCCGCCGGATCTCCGCCGCGATGCCACGCTCGCGGCCGAGCGTTTCGCCTCGCGTGCGGTCTGGGACGGGACGACCGCGCTGGTCCCGGTCACCCGCATCGATCCTGACTTCGGCAATGTCGATCTGGCGCTGACGGTTGAAGACCTCGATCGCCTCGGAGTGGCGGCGGGCGAGCTGCTCGAAGTCGTCTCCGGAGAGGTGAAGGTGCGCGCCCTGCGCGGGGCGACCTACGGAGATGTCTCCCGCGGAGAATGGCTCGCGGTCATCCTGGCCAACGGCCAGGTCCGTCTCGCAATCAACTACGGCGACGCCGCCGCCGCCCTCGGCGTGGCCGCCCCGGGCCAGACTGTGCAGGTGCGCGCCGCCAAGTAGGCAGCGAGGAGTTTTGCCCATTGCCCGCCGATGAAATCCCCCTTTGCTTCCCCCCACATGGAGCGTGAAATCCCGTCCAATTTTGAGCAACTGCACGATGCCGAAGCCTTGCAGGGCCATGTCGAATGCCTCGCCCGCCCCATCGAGCAATGGGCCGCCGGGATCCTCGCCGAGACCGGTCGCCCTGTCCTCGCGCTCTGCATCCTGCGCGGGGCGGTGCATTTCTTCAGCGATCTGGTGAAGGCCTGCCGCGTCTCCATCGAGCCGGCTTTCTGTCGCACCTGGAGTTATTCCTCGGAGGAGAATGCCCAGCTCGGGACCATCCGGACGGATTTTCTCGGGAGCGACTTCACGGGGCGCGATGTGCTCCTCGTCGACGACATCTGCGACACGGGTCACACCCTGCGCCATCTCGTCGAGAGCCTCACCGGCGAGCACGGCGCGCGCAGCGTGAAGAGCACCACGCTCATTTACCGCGAGCGGCCGGACTCGGTTTTCCGCCCCGACTGGCACGCGCTCGCCTACTCCGGCGGAGAATGGCTCGTCGGCTACGGGATGGAAGACCGCAACCGCTATATGAACTACCCGGCGCTTTACCGCCTGGTCTGAGCCGAGAAATCGAGGGGAATCGCCCGCGGTCGGGTATGCCGGCTGCTTTTGAGGGGCATGCAACACTGCCTGTGTGTCTCTCTCCTCGTCTTCGCCTTGGTCACCTCGGCCGGCGCTTCGGACCGTTTCGGGCCGCGTGATTTTGGTGACGAGCCGCCGCGCACCGCGATCGTGGCGGCCTACGCGCCGGAAATCCGGGCGATCGATGCCGCCCTCGGGGCGCATCCCGAGGCTGAGATCACGGAGGAACTCAGCTATCGCGGCGTGCGGTATCAGCTCGGCCACTACCGCGGCGAGCCCATCGTGATCTTCACCACGGGGGTGAGCGTGAGCAATGCGGCCATGACGGTGCAGATGGCACTCGACTACTTTCCCATCTCGCGGGTCGTGATGATGGGGATCGCAGGCGGAGTGAACCCGGTCTACGTGCCCGGCGACATTGCGGTGCCCGAGCGCTGGTATTTCCACGACGAGTCGGTCTACGCCAACCCCGACCCCGAGGCGCCTGGCGAATACATTCTCGCCGACTACTACGAGGCGACCCTCGAGCGCCACCTCGCGCGCTTGGAGGACGATCCGCACGCCCCGCGCTACGAGAACTTCGGCTTCATCCACCCCGATGAGGTTGCGGTCGTGAAGGACGGCTGGGATCGCCCGCGCGAGATGCCCTACTTCGCCGCCACGCCCTCGCTCATCGCCGCCGCCCGTCGCGTCGTCGACCGCCTCGGCGAGATCCGCATGCCCTCGGGCCGCCCCATCACGGTCACGGTCGGGGGCAATGGCGTCACCGGCTCCGTTTTTCTCGACCACGCGGCCTATCGGGAGTGGACGCGCGAAGTCTTCGCGGCCGAGGTCACCGAGATGGAGTCGGCTGCGGTCGGTCAGGTCTGCTTCGTCAACGAGGTCGACTGGGTCATCGTCCGCGCCGTGAGCGACCTCGCTGGCGGCCAAGCCGGGAAGAACGAGGAAAACGTCTACGACGCCATCGCCTCCGGCACCGGCGCGAAGCTCCTCCTCGCCCTTCTCGACGAGATCGTGGAGGCGACGGCCGGGGTGGACTGAGGGAGCAGAGGCTACTTCTCCGAGTGCAGGCCGAGGAGCGTGCCCTCGCTGTCGTAGATGAGGGAGATGAAGCCATACTCGCCGATCGACATCTTGGGCCGCATCACGCGCCCGCCGCTCTCGGCCGCACGCGCCTCCTGCACCGCACAGTCCTCGCAGCGGAAGTAGACCATCGTGCTGCCTTGGGTCGGCTCCACCCCGTCCATCTTCACGAGGGCACCTCCCGCGCCGTAGTTGTCCGTGGCCATCGGAAAGGTCCACATCTCGAGTTCGAGGTTGGGCAGTTTCTCGAGTGTGGTCTCGAAGACGGCTTCATAAAACGCGCGGGCGCGGTCCATGTCCTGCACGTAGATTTCAAACCAGTTTACGGGGTTGGGCGTCATGGCCGAATGTCTCCAGAGGGTGATGAGAGCGAACCGTCCTCGCGCAAAGGGAAGGAACGGCGAGGCGGTCGAAGGTGAAGAATGCCGCGTGCGCCGCCCGGCGTCGACGCGGAATTCCGAATTTCGCCGCCGATCTTTCCCTCTTCGCGCGCAGGTCGCGGCGTGCGATCGGTCCGCGCGCCCATCTGCGGCGGCGGGCTGAGACTTGCTCGCTTTGTGCAAGGCGCGAGGTGGCGAGCCTCACTCGAAGAAGCGCATGACGGGCTTGAGTCGGCTCTCGGGGAACTGGCCGAGGGTGTCCTTGAAGATGGCTTCGGCTTCCGCGAGGGAAGTCGCCTCGCGCAGGGCGAGGATGCCGCGGGAGTTGCTCTCGGCCATCGTGAGGGGGTCGAAGAAGAGCACGACGGCGCCCAGCGGAGTGACCTTGGCCGGGGTCCCCCAGGGGCCATGGGTCCAGACGTTGGTCCAGCCGAGCTCGCCCTTGGCGGCCTTCCAGGTGAGGGGTTCGACGGGGTCGGGGTAGCGTTCGCCGGCGTCTTCCATGTCGCGCACGTCCTGCTGGGTGATGCCGTGCGCGCCGAGATAGCCGCCGGCGCGCATGACCCGGCCGACGCGCTCGTCGAGTTCCTCGGGCAGCATCTCGCCGTCGCCCCCGTAGCCCGCCACCCCGTAGACGATCGGGCAGTCGAGGGCGAGGAGCGCGCCGAGCGTCATGAAGTCGACCATCGAGGTCTTCGCGGGCACGACTTCCTTGCCGTCGTGAAAAGTGTCCGAGCCGATGTCCACCCCGATGACGAGGTCGATGGCGTGCGCCTTCACCACCTCGCGCAGGCTCTCGGCGAGGCCGACCGGGCCGCCCGTCAGACCGAGGGCGAGGATCGTCTCCGCAGGGAGGTGTCCGCAGAGGCGGGCCTCGCAGGGCTTGCGATTCCCAACGGCGGAGTCGGGCGAAACCTTGACCACCTGGCGCGCGAGGCTCTCGCCCGGACTCAGGTCGGCCACGTCGTAGATCGTTGGACCCATCACGGCCTCACCCCAGTTGTCCGCCAGGGGCTCTCCGTCAGGCGTCCACCACTGGCAGCTCACGCCGCCCATCCAGACGTCTTCCACGCCCAGAAGGTGCAGGAGGTTGACCACGGGAATGCCCTGGATGATGTCGCCGCCGCCGCCGATGCCGATGACGAGGGCGCGCTTGGCGCCGCGTGCCAGTTCGATGACCGAAGGCTTGGGGTTGGAATGAGTGCTGCTCGCAGACATGCCCCGTCCCGAGCACGGGGCATTCCATTCAAACCTCTTTGTCTCATGCAATATCGTCCCCTTGGTTCCTCCTCCCTCCATGCCTCTGTCGTTGGTCTCGGCACCTGGGCCCACGGCGGCTTCGAGTGGGGCACGACGGATGAAGACGCCGCCGTTGCCGCCATCCAGGCCTCTCTTGATGAGGGAATCAACTTTGTGGATACGGCCCCGATCTATGGTTTTGGACGTTCCGAGGAGATTGTCGGCCGCGCCCTCGAAGGGCGGCGGGAGAAGGTGGTCCTCGCGACGAAATGCAGTCTTCGCTGGGATCGGGAGGGTGGTGACCCGCACTTCGGGAGCGAAGATGGGCCGAGCATCCACCGTAACCTCTCGCGGGAGAGCATTCGCGAGGAGGTGGAGCACAGCCTGCGCCGCCTGCGCACAGACTGGATCGATCTCTACCAGACCCACTGGCAGGATTCGACCACGCCGATCGCCGAAACCATGGCGGTGCTCATGGAACTGGTCGACGAAGGGAAGATTCGCGCCGTCGGGGTGAGCAATGTGACGCGTGCTCAGCTTGGGGAATACCTCGCGGCCGGACCCGTCGCCGTGGCGCAGGAGCAGTTCAGCATGATCGACCAACAGCACGTCGGCGAACTCTTCGCGGCATGCCGCGAGGCCGGTGTCTCGGTGCTCGGCTATTCCCCCCTCGCGATGGGCTTGCTGACGGGCAAGATCGGGCCGGCCTACCAGTTTGAGGAGAGCGACGTGCGCGCCTCGAGTCCGCGTTTTTCGGTTGAATCCCGCGGGGCGGTGGCGGATCTCCTCGCCCGGCTCCAACCGTATGCCGATCGCCACGGACTCACCCTCGCCCAACTCGTCATCAACTGGTCGGCCAGCTCAACCGGCAAGGGCGTCACCCACGTGCTCTGTGGAGCGCGCACGCCGGAGCAGGCCAGGGCCAACGCGAGGGGCGGGGATGCGCTCCTCAGCCCGCCCGAGGTGGCCGAGATCGATGCCCTGATCGACGCCTGCGCGCTCGCCGTGCCGCCGGTCTTCGGTTGAGGACCGCGCCAGCTTGGAGCCATGGCGGCATGAGGGGTGCTCCCCGGCGTGTCCATGAAACCGCTCGTCAAAGGAGATTGGGACGGGCTCTTTGCCCTCGGCCTGGACAACCTGCTCATGCTCCTGCTCATGAGCAGCCTCTGCCTTGGCGTGCTGGGCTTCTCGCCCGACCTCTTCTTCGGGCGGGTCCTGCCGGCCACCGCCATCGGCCTGGT
Source organism: Opitutales bacterium (assembly GCA_046542725.1). GTDB lineage: Bacteria > Verrucomicrobiota > Verrucomicrobiia > Opitutales > Oceanipulchritudinaceae > CAWVVV01. The sequence goes on along the minus strand of JBKHAU010000086.1, from coordinate 396 downwards.
CATTGGCAACCTCTTCTATGCGCGCATGGCGCTGCGCCTGGCGCGGGCGGAGAACCGAAACGACGTCTGCGCGATGCCTTACGGCATCAACCTGCTCACGGTCTTCGTCTACGTCCTGCAGGTCATGCTCCCGGCGCAGGGCATGGCTCTCGCCGATGGCCTCGACAAGGAAGCGGCTGATCGCCTCGCCTGGCACGCCGGGCTCGCGGCCTGCCTTGGCTCGGGGCTGATCGAGTTCCTCGGCGCATTCATCGTCACCCGGCTGCAGCGCATCACGCCGCGCGCGGCCCTCCTCGCAGCCCTCGCCGGGATCGGGGTCTTTTTCATCGCGATGGACTTTGTCTTTCGCTCCTTCACCTATCCGCTCGTCGGTTTCACGACCCTTGCCATCACCCT
>JBKHAU010000085.1:0-8443 GCA_046542725.1 Opitutales bacterium | reverse complement strand
CAACAACGCCATCGGCCAGGTTCTGCTCGCCAAACGCATCGGCAAGAAGCGCATCATTGCCGAGACCGGGGCCGGACAGCACGGCGTCGCCACCGCCGCCGCCTGCGCCAAGTTCGGCCTCGAGTGCCGTATCTACATGGGCAAGGTCGACATGGAACGGCAGGCGCTCAACGTCTTTCGCATGCGCCTCTGTGGGGCCGAAGTGGTCGGGGTGGAATCCGGTCAGAAAACCCTCAAGGACGCCGTCAACGAGGCCATGCGCGACTGGGTGGCGAGTTCCCGCACGACTCACTACATCCTTGGTTCAGCGCTCGGGGCGCATCCTTTCCCCATGATAGTGAGGGATTTCCACAAGATAATCGGCGAGGAGACGCGTCGCCAGATGCTCGCCGCAGAGGGGCGCCTGCCCGATGAGATGGTGGCCTGCGTCGGCGGGGGCAGTAATGCGATCGGCTTTTTCTACGACTTTCTCGACGAGCCCGAGGTGCGCCTCGTGGGTGTCGAGGCCGGCGGCTACGGCATCGAGGAAGGGCGTCACGCGGCGCGCTTCGCGGGCGGGCGCCTTGGTGTTTTCCAGGGCTGCCGCACCTTCGTCCTGCAAGACGACGATGGTCAGATCCTGCCCACCCACAGCGTGTCGGCCGGGCTCGACTACGCCGCGGTCGGCCCGGAGCACGCCCATTACCGCGAGCAGGGGCGCATCGACTACGCCTACGCGACCGATGAAGAAGTCCTCAGTGCCTTTGATGTGCTCTGCCGCACGGAGGGCATCCTCCCCGCCCTCGAGAGCACTCATGCCATCGCCTACGTCCTCCAGCGCGCGAAGGAGATGGATCCTTCTCAGATCCTCTGCGTGAGCCTCAGCGGTCGCGGTGACAAGGACGTGCAGAGCGTCGAACGCATGGTGCGCGAGATGGGCGGCGACACCTCGCTGCCGCAGCCGGACTGAAGGGCGGCATCGCGGCGGAGTGGGGGGACGAGTTCGGCTAAACTTGCCATTCCTGCCCATCGTGACCACCGTCACCGGTTCATGGGCATTCCGGAAGACCTTCCGTTCATCTCGGTTGAGGATTATCTCGCGAGTGAGCGCGACAGCGAAGTCCGCCACGAATACATCGGCGGGCAGGTCTACGCCATGTCGGGCGCCAGCGAAGCGCATAACCTGATTTCGGGGAACATCTTCGCGGCCCTCCACGCCCACCTGCGGGGAAGCCCCTGCCGTGCCTTCATCAACGACATGAAGGTGCGCCTCTCCATCGCGGGCGACGACGTGTTTTACTATCCCGATGTCTTCGTCACCTGCGATCCGGCCGATCGCGAGAGCCATTACAAGACTTCGCCAAAGCTCGTCTTTGAAGTCCTCTCGCCCGCCAGCGAACGCACCGATCGGCGGGAGAAATTCCTCAGCTACCAGCGTCTCCCGAGCCTCGAGGAGTATGTCCTCGTCGATCAGCGTCGCCGCGCCGTCACGGTCTTTCGGCGATCGGGCGACTGGGAGCCGGTGCCGACAGACAAGAACGGGGAGTTCGCCCTTCCTTCCGTCGGAATCACCCTCGCGATGGACACAGTTTACGAAGAGGTGGACGTTGGGGGCTGAGGAGAGTCCGCCGTTTTTCCGCCTCGCCCGGAACAAAGAGTTGACAGTGATTTACCCGCTCAGCACTTTCTCGCCTTTTTCCCGCATATGAAGAGCTATTTGGCAAAAAAGGGCGACGTGCAGCCGCAGTGGTACGTGGTCGACGCGACCAACAAAGTGCTTGGCCGCGTTGCCGTGGAGATCGCGAATGTCCTGCGGGGCCGCCACAAGCCGACCTACACGCCGCACACCGACACGGGTGACTTCGTCATCGTGATCAACGCGGAAAAGATCGCCCTCACGGGACGGAAGGAAGACGACAAGCAGTACATGTTCTATACCGGCTGGACCGGGAATGAGTATCGTCGTTCCGTTCGCCACTTCCGCGAAAACAAGCCCGAGTTTCTCATCACCCATGCTGTCCGCGGCATGCTCCCGCGCAACCGCCTCGGCCGCACCCAGCTGGCCAAGTTGAAGGTCTACGCCGGCGCCAAGCACCCGCATGAGGCGCAGACACCGCTGCCCTTCCCGCACAAGCAGAAGTAACCTTTCCTGTCCTCCATGAGCGAAACCACCTCCATTTTTCTGGCCACTGGCCGTCGTAAGCGCGCTTCGGCCCGTGTCCGCCTCATTGCCGGCGGCACCGGCAAGTTCGAGATCAACGGTAAGGAGCTCGAAGCTTACATGTACGATGAGCCCCTCTCCCGTGCCGCCAGCATCCCGCTGGTCACGGCGGAGAAGGAAGGCCAGTTCGACGTCGTCGCCAAGGTGCAGGGCGGCGGTCCCAACGGCCAGGCGGGCGCCATCGCGCTCGGCCTCGCCCGCGCTCTCGAAAAATTTGACCCCGAACTGCGCGGCGTCCTCAAGAAGGCGGGCCATCTCAAGCGTGACCCCCGACGTCGTGAGCGCAAGAAGGCTGGGCAACCGGGCGCGCGCAAGCGTTTCCAGTTCTCCAAGCGTTAATTCGTCTCGATACGAGTTCGCACTTTGGAAGACCCTTCCCGCGATTCGAGGCGAACACCTCGGGTGCGTGGGAAGGGTTTTTTGTTTCCCCTCTTTCCGCGTTAGGCACACTCCCTCCCTTTTCGTTTTTTCGGCATGAAGATCGGTATCATCGGAGCCACGGGCTATTCCGGCGAATGGCTTGTCCGGTTGCTCTCGCGGCATCCGCGCGCGGACCTCGCCCTTGTCGCCTCCCGCTCGCAGGCGGGCCGGACGCTCGGCGAGGTCATGCCCGGCGTCGCCGGCCCGAAGAAGGACCTCGCCTTCGTCTCCTCCGACGTCGCCGCCCTCGCGGCGCAGGCCGAGGTGAACCACTTCTTCCTCGCCCTCCCGCATGGCGTGGCGGCGGAGTTTGCCCTTCCGCTCGTCGAGGCGGGCAAGACGGTCATCGACCTCAGCGCGGACTTTCGCCTCGATTCTCCCGCCACCTACGAGGCCTACTACGGCCACGAGCACCCGGCGCCAGCCTGGCTTCCGCGCGTGCCCTATGTGCTTCCGGAAATCGCTGCCACACTCTACGGCGACTGGGCGCAAAGCCAGCTCATCGCCTGCCCGGGGTGTTACCCCACCAGCGTGCAACTCCCGCTCTTCCCGCTTCTCCAGCAGAAGCTCCTCGGCCTCGAGGGCATTGTCATCAACAGCCTCAGCGGTGTCTCCGGCGCGGGGCGCAAGGCGACCGAGTTCTACAGCTTTTCCGAGCGACAGGGCAGTATCCTGGCCTACGGGGCCCCTCAGCACCGCCACCTCTCCGAGATCGAAGAGCAACTGGCCGAAATGGCCGGCGCCCCCGTCGTGGTGCAGTTCACCCCGCACCTCATCCCGGTCCATGCCGGTATCCACACGACCATCGTGGCCCGCGCCCAAGGCTCGATCGAGGCGCTCTACGATGCCTGGCAGGCGGCCTATGCGGACGAGCCTTTCGTCGAAGTCCTCCCCAGCGGTTCCTTCCCCGAGACGAAGCATGTCGTCGGGACGAATGGCTGCCGCCTGAGCGCCGTCTTCGATCCACGGACGAAGCAGTTCGTCATCACGAGCGTGATCGACAACCTCATCAAGGGCGCCTCGGGCCAGGCTGTGCAGATCCTCAATATCCTGGCCGGCTGGCCGCAAACCGAAGGGCTCTTATGAGCGTCGCAAGAAAACCGTACACTGTCGTCCGCGAACCGAACGGCCTGACCGATGTGCCGGGCTTCGCCTGCGGCGCCACCGCCAGTGGCATCCGCGGCCCACAATCCGACCGGCTCGACCTCGGCCTCGTCTACTCCGAGACGCCCTGCACTGCCGCCGGCGTCTTCACGCAAAACAAGGTCTGCGCCGCGCCCGTGCATCTCTGCCGCGAGCGCCTCGCCGCGGGCGAGCGTTTTCACGGCGTGCTCTTCAACAGCGGCAACGCCAATGCCTGCACGGGTGAGCAGGGGCGGGCCGACGCCGAGGCGCTGCTGTGGGCGGCCGAGTCCGCCATCGGCGCGCCGGACGGCAGCTTCTTCATCTGCTCGACCGGCCGCATCGGCCGCGATTTGCCGATGAAGCGCATGATCCCCGGCGTGCGGAGAGCGGCCGAGGCGATTGGGACCACGCCGGCCGAAGGCCACGCGGCGGCCGACTGTATTCTCACCTCGGATACACGACGCAAGGTCTCGACGGTGAAGGTGAAGACGGCCGAGGGTGCCTTCACCATCGCCGGCATCGCCAAGGGCGCGGGCATGATCGAGCCCAACATGGCAACGATGCTCGCCTTTATCGTGACCGACGCGGCGGTGCCCGCGCGCACCCTGCAGAAGCTCCTCAACGAGGGCGTCGGTCCCTCCTTCAACGCCATCACGGTGGACGGTGACATGAGCACCAACGACACCGTGCTGGCCCTCGCCAACGGTGTCTCCGGGGTGCGCATCCGCGGCGAACTCAAGAACGCTTTCGCGGCCGCCTTCAATCGCGTTTGCGAGGACCTCGCGCAGCTCATCGTGGGCGATGGCGAGAAGATCACCAAGGTGGTCGAACTGCGTGTCTCCGGGGCGCGCAATGCGGACGACGCCCGCAAGGTGGCCCGGGCCGTCGGCAACTCGCTGCTCGTGAAGTCCTCCTGGTATGGCAACGATCCGAACTGGGGCCGCGTCGTCGATGCCGCCGGCTATTCCGGCGCCGACCTCGTCGAGGAGAAGCTCACCATGGCCTACCGCGCTTCCGATGGCGCCAAACCGGTCCCCGCCTTCGAGGACGGCCGGGGGGTCGAGCGCCACCTTGCCCGCTGGAAGAAGATCGTCGCGCAGCAGCGCTTCATCATCGAACTCGACCTCGGGCTGGGGCGGGGGACCGCACGTCTCTTTGCGAGCGACCTCACGGAGGGATACGTCAATTTCAACAAGTCTGAATAGGAACCCGCGCGGACACGTTAACGCATGAGCAACGGTTTTGACATTCACGCCAAGGCGGAGGTGCTGCTCGAGGCACTCCCGTACTTCCAGCGCTTCCAGGGCTCGGTCTTCGTGGTGAAGGTGGGCGGCTCGTTTCTCGAAGAGCCCGGCGCGCTCGACCGCGTCGCCACCGACGTGGCTTTTCTCGCCACCGTCGGCATCCGCGTCGTCGTCGTGCATGGCGGGGGCAAGGCGATCAGCCGCGCGATGGCGGAGGCGGCAATCGAGCCGGTTTTCCGAGGAGGCCTGCGCGTGACCGACGCCCAAACCGTCGCGATCGTCGAGAAGACCCTGAACGGCGTGATCAACCGCGAGATCGTCGACAAGGTGGCGGCGGCCGGGGCTCCGAGCACCGGCGTCTTTGGGCAGGAGGCCTTCACCTGCACCCGGCTCGCGCAGGACGCCGCTGGCCATCCCGTCGATCTCGGCTTCGTCGGCGAGGTCTGCGAGGTCTCGACGCGGGAGGTGGAGGCGGTCTTCGAGAAGGGCGGGGTGCCGGTCGTCTCTCCCGTCGCGCAGGACCGCAGTGGCCAGTTCTACAACGTCAATGCCGACGTCGCCGCCGCCCACCTCGCCATCGCCCTGCAGGCGCGACGCCTCGTCTACCTGTGTGATGTGCCGGGGCTCATGCGTGACCCGAAGGACCACGCGACGCTCATCTCCACCCTCAAGTCGAGCGAGGTCGATACCCTCAAGGCAACCGGTGTGATCGGCAGCGGCATGATGCCAAAGGTCGACAGCGCGCTCCAGGCCATCCGCCGCGGGGTGCATCGGGCCCACTTCATCGATGGGCAGCTCGCCCACAGCATCCTCCTCGAGATCTTTACCGACAAGGGCATCGGCACCGAGATCGTGCACGACGTCTCGGCCGCCTGAGCGCGCGCCTTTCTTTTCCCATGAAATCCATCACCGCCAGCAAGATCACCTCGGAACGCACCGCCGCGGCGTATGACGCGTACGTGCTTTCCTCCTACGGCAAGGCGCCGTTCACCCTTGTGCGGGGTGAGGGCACATACGTCTGGGATGCCGAGGGGCGACGCTACCTGGACTTCTGCAGCGGGATCGCCGTCAATACGCTCGGACACGGGCACCCGGAGTGGGTCGCGGCCGTGCAGGCGCAGGCCGCAAAGCTCGCCCACGTGAGCAACCTCTTTCATGTCCCTGGGCAGGCCGAACTCGCGCGGCGCCTCTGCGAGAAGGCGGGCGAGGGGCGGGTCTTCTTCTGCAACAGTGGGGCGGAGGCCAACGAGTTCCTCATCAAGCTGGCGCGGCTTTTCGGGCGACAGAAGGCCGGCGGGGTCGAGGGGCGTATCCACAAAATCGTCACGGCGGAAAATTCCTTCCACGGGCGGACCTTTGGCGGGATGAGCGCCACCCCGCAGGCGAAGGTGCAGGCCGGCTTCGGGCCACTCGTGCCCGGCTTCGTGCATGCCCCTTACAACGATCTCGAGGCCTTTGCTGCCGCCGTCGATGACGAAACGGCCGCCGTCATGGTCGAGACGATCCAGGGCGAGGGCGGTATCCATCCCGCCACGACGGAGTTTCTCCAGGGCCTGCGCGCGCTTTGCGACGAGCGGGGCGTGCTCCTCCTCATCGACGAGGTGCAGTGCGGCATCGGGCGCACGGGCGACTTTTTCGCCTACCAGGCGGCGGGCATCGAGCCGGATGCGATCGGCATGGCGAAGGGCCTCGGCGGCGGTTTTCCGATGGGTGCGGGTTGGGTCGCGGCGAAGCACGCGGCGCTCTTTCAGCCAGGCTCGCACGGCACCACCTTTGGCGGCACGCCGCTCGGCTGCGCGGCGGCACTCGCCACTCTCGACGTGATCGACGCGGACGGCCTTCTCGAAAAGGTGCAGACACGCAGCGCCGTCTGGCACGAGGCCCTGAAGGCGCTGGTCCGGCGTCATCCGCAGCACCTCGGCGGCCTGCGCGGCCGCGGCTACCACACCGCGCTGATCGTGAAGGGCGACCCGACAGAGTGGAGCACGCGCTTTCGCGAGAGTGGCCTCATCACCGTAAGGGGAGGGACCGATGCGGTCCGGCTCATGCCGCCCCTCACCGTTTCCCCGGCCGAGCTTGAAGCCTCGGTCGACATTATCGACCTTGTCCTCGGCATGACGCCTCCACCCGAACCCACCGAAACGACCCATGGCTAGGAGCTTCCTCAAATCGACTGATTTCACCCGTGATGAGGCCGCCGCCGTCTTTGACCGCGCGCGCCTCTTCAAGGCTCAGCGCGGCACGGCCGAGCGCGACCTGCTCGCCGGCCAGTCGTGGGCGATGATCTTTCACAAGCCGAGCACGCGCACCCGCGTGAGCTTCGAGGTCGGGCTCGGCGAAATGGGCGCGCGCGGTTTGTACCTCGACGCGACCGGGAGCCAGATGGGGCGCGGCGAGACCGTTGCCGACACCGCCCGCGTGCTGTCCCGCTATGTGCATGGCATCGTCATCCGCACCTTCGCTCACAGCGTGGTGGAGGAGCTGGTCGAGTATGGCACCGTGCCGGTGGTGAACGGGCTGACCGACTTTCTCCACCCGTGCCAGATCTATGCCGACGGTTTCACCCTCGCAGAGCGCTGGGCGGCGACTGGCGGCGACCTCCTGGCCTCCCTGAAGGGCAAACGGCTGGCGTTCTTCGGCGACTGCGCTTCGAACATGGCGCACTCCTGGATTCTCGGCGGAGCCCATTTCGGAATGGAGATCGTGCTCTGTGGCCCCGCCTCGTTTGCCCCCGAAAGCGCGAAGATCGACCCGCTTCTGGAGGCCGCCGGCCTGCCCAAGACGTATCGCTTCACGAGCGATCCCCAAGCTGCCGCGGAGGGCGCCGATGCGCTCTACACCGATGTCTGGGTGAGCATGGGCGATGAGTTCGAGCGCGAAGAACGCATTCGCACGATGTCGCCTTTCCGGGTCACCAAGGAGCTCCTCGACCGCGCCGGGCCGGAGGCCGTCTTCATGCATTGCCTGCCGGCACATGTCGGCGAGGAAGTTTCGCTCGACGTGCTCGAGGACCCCCGCTCAGTCATCTTTGACGAAGCAGAAAATCGCCTCCATGTGCAAAAGGCGATCGTCGCCCAGCTCGTGGCCGGCGCCTGATCCTTTCAACCGTATCCAGAAACCTATTTCTCTATGAAGATCGTTCTCGCCTACTCGGGTGGCCTCGACACCACCGTCCTCGTCAGCTGGCTCAAGCAACACTACGACGCGGAAATCATCACTTTCGCGGCCGATGTCGGCCAGGAGGAGGAGCTTGCCGGCCTCGACCAAAAAGCGGCCGCGACGGGGGCCTCGCGCCACTACACGCTCGACCTCGTGGACGAGTTTGCAGAGGACTTCATCTACCCGATGCTGCGCGCCAATGCGGTCTACGAAGGCCAGTATCTGCTGGGCACTTCGATCGCACGCCCCCTGATCGCGAAGGCCCAGATCGCCATCGCGGAGAAGGAAGGTGCCG
>JBKHAU010000084.1:0-8453 GCA_046542725.1 Opitutales bacterium | reverse complement strand
GATTGGTTCTCGACCGCACCATCGACCGGCTCGTCGACGGCCGCTTCTCGGCCGGGTACCTGGTGGGCCAACAGAACCTGCCGCGCGCGCGCCGGCCTCAGCCGTTTTATGACATCGAGGCGGCGCGCAAGGATCTGGGTACGTTTGCCAGCTGGCTTGAAGCGGAACGCCCCGACATGATCTTCACGCTCTACCACGAGGTGCGGGGCTGGCTCGAGGAACTCGGCCGACGGGTGCCCGAAGAGATCGGCCTGGCCCAGCTCGAACGCCGCCCCAAGCATCCCGACTGGGCCGGCATGGAACAGCACAACGACCTCTCCGGCGAAGCGGCGGTGGACATGCTCATCGGCATGATCCTGCGCGGCGAGAGCGGCCCTCCCCTCTATCCCCGCGCTTCCCTCATGGAGAGCCGCTGGGTCGACGGCGAGACGCTCCCTGCCCGCCCCTCCGCCTGAGCGGATTGACGCCCGCAAGCAGAACGACCACGGGGGCGAAGCCGGCAGGCCGGCAGCGCGGCGGACAGGCGGGGCCTGAAAAGGTGCCACCCGACACGGGACTCCCCTCGGCGCGGGGCGAAGCTACCGCGCGGAGGACTCCACCGGCGGCACCGGTGCAGGAATGTGCCGCGCTTCGAAACGGGTGTAGGCGGTGGTGTCGAGACGGCCCGGCGCGACCGCCCAAGGGGCGTTCAGGTCGCTGAACCAGCAGCGCTCATGGTAGGCGCGGACGGCGTAGTAGTCGAGATTCTCGACGAAGTCGAAGACCTCCCCGCTCTCCTCCACGAGGTGCCGTCGGTAGACCGCGGGGATATCGTGGATGGCGGTGGCGTCCTGCACTGCATTGACCCACTTCACCTCCCCTTTTGCCAGTTCAGTGGTGCAGATGCGGCCCGAGGGATCGCCTTGGATGCGACGGACGATGTTCTCGAACATGAAGTCCCGCATCGGGATGTGGCCGCGGGTGCGCAGGGTTTCGATCCTGTCCCCGACCTTGAAGGTATGGGCGCCGGAAAAGCGCCAGGTGAAGGTCCCTTTCGAGCCCACGATGCGGATCTCAGGATCGATCCTGTGGGCCGAACTGTGCGAGAGCACGACGGCCGCGCGCACGCCGGAGTCGAGGGTCACCTCGGTCCGCACCGTGTCATAGCTCTGGATCGGCTTGGCACGGTACAGTTCGGCGGCGACCTCGCGCAGATCGGCGCGCCCTTCGAGAGTGCTCCCGCCGAAGAAGAGGATGAGGTTGACGACGTGGGAAAGTGCGTTCTGCAGGGGCGAGTCGAGGACCCAGAACTGGCCGTCGTGGATGCGCCCGCTCCAGTCGTTGCGGGTGTAGTAGGATTCGGGACGCGGCCAGAGGCCGATGCTGTCCATCCGTCGGATTTCGCCGATCTCACCGGCGAGCAGGCGCCGCTTGATCTCCCAGGTGCCGCGAATGTAGCTGTGCTGGAACCCCACCGCGACGAGCAGACCACTCTCCCGCTCGGCCGCCTGGATGGCGTCGACATCCTGCAGGGTCGGCGCGATGGGCTTTTCCACCAGCACGGGGATGCCGCGGCGCAGGCTGTCGACGGTCATGCGCGTGTGCCACCCGATGGCGGTCGGCACACAGACCCAGTCGAGACGCTCCCCTTCGGCCTCGAGCATGGCGCGGTAGTCGTCGTAGACCGGCACGCCGGTGGCTTCGAAGAAGGCCAGTTGCTCGGTCGCCTCGGCGCGGTTGATGATGGTGGCGGCCCCCCACTCCACGAGGCCTGACTCGACCAGCTTGGTGAGGCCTTCGTAGTAGGCGAGGCCGTAGCCGGTGACCCCGACCAGCCCGACCCGGAGGGGCGGGCGTGAACTGGCTTTGGAGGACGGTGAAAGAGAAGACATGGGTCGGAGAGGGCTGGACCTCATGGCCGCAAAGGGGCCTCTGGTCGGGTGTATTCGGCAAAGGTCGGCTCCGCCGCGGCGAGCGCCATAAAGACGTCCAGAGGCACCACTTCGAAGGCCGGACCGAGCTGGTCGAGAATGCTTTTCACGCGCGTGATGTCGCTCCACTGGCGCACGTGCATGAGGAGAAAATAGGGGCGTGCCTCGTTGATTGCGGCGAGTTCCCGCAGGTCAGCGAGGACTTCGGCTTCGCTGCGCTCGGGCGAAAGGTAGTAGTCGTAGGAGACCAGGGCCCGCCCATCCTGATGGACAAAAGTATAGGCCGGGGCGTATCCATTGATAAAGCCGATCGCCTCCGGCATCTGCTCGAAATAGGTCTCCACGATCGAACGCGGCAGGTCCGGATTGCCCTCGATCGATGCCCCTTCCGAGTAGTCCATGATCTCGAAGACGGAGAGGTCGAGGACCTCCATGAATTCCCGTGACTTGGCGAGGACGGTGGGCAGGTGTTCGGGCGGAATGGCCTTGGGATACATGTAGCCTGGGCCGGAAAGGCCACCGATGAACAAGTCGTTCGGCGTGGCCTGCGCGTAGAACATCTCGAGCATCGAAGGCCCCATCCACGTCCAGTTCGGGGTCACCTGCCAGGCGTAGGGGATGCTGCCGCGACCCGGACGCGTCCAGGCGCCGATCCCGAGCGCGTCGGTCTGCACCGCGGTGAGGTAGACCTTCCGTTCGGGCTTGTAGGATTTCCCGGGTTGCACGTTGTGCTGGTTGCGAAACTCGAAGCCCGGCGAGACGGGAACCTGCGTGTTGAAGCTCATGTTGGGCAGGGTGTGCAGCCCGGAAACACGGATGACATGCGAGGAGGCCAGCTTCACATGGTCCCGCTCCTTGTCCTTCGCATAGGAATGCCAGCCAAAGCACATCCCCATGGGATTCATCTCCCCGAAGAGCCGGTCCGCGAGGGCGTATTCCGCGGCATCCGCGGGGTCCTCGGCATCCGTCGAGAGGTCGGTGAAGAAGCACCCGTGATACATCCCGAAGTCGGCCACCCCCGGTCGCATGCGCCGCCCCGCGTCGCCGCCCATCCAGACAATGTAGTCCTTGCTGCAACGCTCCCAGTAGGCGTCGTAGGCCCACTGGTAGATCTCGGCATCGTTCATCCCGGTGAAGCGCCCGCGGTAGTCCTCGATCTGCTCGAGGCCCAACTCCTCGACAACAGGGATCAGGGCTTCGGGGATGACGATGGCGTCTTCCAGCCCGGCGAGGGTGAAAGCGACAATCAAGGAAGTCCGCACCTCGGTGTCCCACACGATGTAATGGTCAACGTCCTCACGAAACGTCTCGAGGGCGTGTCGGAACGACCGCAGGCGAGAGAAGGTGAACTGCTTCTTCGCCTTGTAGAAGTCGAAGATATCACGGGTGAAGCGGAAGTCCCATTCCGGGCCGTAAAGGAAATAGAGCCGCGGGCCGTGCCCGTTGACCACCCCCTGGAGGGTGATGAGCGCCGCCTGCTCGGGCAGGTCGCCATCGATCGCCCAGTCGTCCGTCATCTCCATGTAGTAGGCTTCCCGATACCCCTTGCGCTTGAGGACGTAGACGATCGGTTCATCGGCGGGTCGCGTCGACCGCTGCAGGGTCCAGGTGAGGACCTGGCCGGTGGGATCGAGTTCCAGGCTCGAGTGCATGCGCAGATTCTCGCGCCCTTGGGAGGACAGGATCGGGCAGGTCTCCTCCAGTTCGAGGGCGGCATGGTCGTCGCGCCAGCGGGCGACGATGCGGCGGTGGGCCCCGACCTCGCGCCGCACCCCCATGAAGACGTTGGTCGGAAACACCTTGTGGTCGATCAACACCTCGTTCACCGCGCCCCCGACGCGCAGCGCAAAGCGGTCTTCCTGAAAACGCCGCGTGCCCCAGCGCTCGGTGAGAATGAAACGGTCCTCCGTCACCTCCTCAAAGCGCAGGGAGACCGAGCCAAAGACATCCACCGCGCTGCTCTGCTGAGGCACCGCCACCCACTCGCCCTCCCAGATCTCCGGCCCGAAGCTCTCCGCGAAGGCACCGCCGGGAAGGACGCAAAACACCATCCAAAGGTGCCGGAGACCGCGCCAGACATGGGCGTAAATGCGACGGCGAGAAGCAAGCAAAAGCATGGTCTGGAGAGAGAATCAGTGGGCCGCGCCGGCCGCTGCGCGAAGCATAAAAAAGGAAGAGCGCCGGGAATGCTGGTGACAGTGAGGCTCGCACTAGGAAGCTGGCAGAAAGAGGCTGCAACGGGGGTTTTGGTTTACTGAAAAACACGGCGATGCTCGGTTTAAGCATCTGCCGGCAAACACTCTCAAGCTATCACTCAGGACTCTTCACATCCCCCTCCTTCCACCTCCCCTTTGATGGAACTAGCGATCCTCAGCGATGAGATCTCCCTCGACCTCGAGGAATCGATGCGGGAGGGACACGCCCTCGGCCTGCGCAAATACGAGATTCGCTGCCTCGACGACTTCGAGCACCGCGTGCCGGACTTTCTCCCCGGGCGGACCGAGCGCCTCGAGGAGCTGGTCGCCGACGGCAGCATCGAAGTCACCGCGCTCACGCCCGGGACCTTCAAGATCCTGCCTGGCGAGCGGGACACCCTGCGGCGGCAACTCGACGATGTCCTCCCGCGCACCTGCGCCCTCGCGCGGCGACTGGGCGCGCCGCGGGTGATTGTCTTCGGATTTCTGACCGCAGATGCAGCCGGGCGCGCCGAGGCGCTCAAACGACTCCGCGAAGCCGCCGCGATCGTGGCCGAGCACGGCCTCGAGATGTCCGTCGAAAACGAGCCCGGCTCCTACTGCGACACCGGTGTGAAGACGGCGCAAATGATCTCCGAGATAGCGCTCGAACACGTCGGCATCAACTGGGATCCGGCCAACGCCGTGGTCGCGGGCGAAGCGGCCTACCCCATCGGCTACGAAGCCGTAAGACCCTTCCTCCAGAACGTCCACCTGAAGGATGCCATCCCGCTGCCCGGAGGCAAATGGGAGAACCGCCTCCTCGGCGACGGGGGGATGAACTGGGTGGGCCAACTCGATGCGCTCCTGCGCGACCGCCCAGTGCCCCACCTCACGCTAGAGACCCATGTTTTTCCGGTCCTCGAGGCCACCCGGGAGGACCTGCGCCGGCTGAAAGTGCTTTTCGCGGCGGCGCGCCAACTTCCCCGCCCCGCACAATGAAATCTCCTCCACTAGCCTTCTTTCTCTTTCTCGCCCTTCCGATTTCGGCGGAATCGACGCCCCGGTTTCTCGATGCGACCGAAGCCGCTGGCCTCGTCGAAGAGTCCATCGCGGCGCTTCAGTTCATCGACCTCGACGGCGACACCTGGCCGGATGTCGTGATGGTGCCGGACGCGCGCGAGCCGATGGCACCCCGTGTCTTTCTCCACCGCGGGGCCGAGGCGGTGGAGGGCGAACCGCTCTATGACCTGCTCGAGGCCTCGGCTTCCGGCCTGCCGCCCCTATCACGAGGCGACATCCTGGTCTTCGCCGACCTCGACAACGACGGGGTCAAGGATGCCATCGTGGGGCGCTACCTCGACATCTACCAGGACGACTATACGCCCCCGGAACACGCTCCGACCCGCAATGGCTGGCTTCCCGGACGAGGTGACGGCACCTTCGGCGCGCCCATGCTGTTCGCCGAGGCCCCCCTCGCCACCACCCGCGCGGTGTCGATCGGCGACGTCAATTTCGACGGTCTCCCGGATCTCTTTTTCGGTAACTTCTACGAGCGCTACTTCACCGGCTACGAAGCCTTTGCGAACGATCTCCTGCTCCAGTATCGCGATGAGGCCAACGTGCTGCAGTTCGTGCGCTGGCCCCTCCCCGCGGAGACGCTCGTCACCAGCTACGATGAGGATGCGGGCGGGCGGCCCACTTACGGCGTGGCCCTTCCCCGCCTCGACGACGGCCTCCCCATGTTGTTGGAACTCAATTACGGGCGCCGTTGGAATCGGCTCTACGAGATGCGTATCCGTCCCCCCCTCCGGATCCCCCCGGGGAGCGATCCGTATCCACCGCTCGAACTCCAGGACCCGCGCGCCCGGGGAGCCCATCTCGTGCGCCAGCTGCAGGGGGTCGACATCGCTCCTGCCGCGGGAGTCGACGGAGATGCCATTCGGCACGGTCGCCATCCCCGTTGGCCGCGGCCGCACGCCGACGCCCGGCCGCGCTCGACCCGACCGGATGAGCCCCCCTTCCGGGCCAACGGCAACACCTTCGACGTGGCCGTCGGGGACATCGACAACGACGGCGATTTCGACCTCTTCCTCTCCACCATCATTCATGCTTGGGCGGGCGAATCGTCCGACCGCTCCCGCTTTCTCGTCAACCAGCTGCAGGAGACCGGCGAACTCGAGTTTCTCAGCTTCGAGCACCTCTCCGTCGACCGGATTCCCGCCCTCCCGCCTCCGGGAGACGATCTCAGTCCGGAGCACACCCAATACAACCAGGGCGATATTTTTGTCGAGCTGGCCGACCTCAACCATGACGGTCGCCTCGACCTTATCCTCTGCTCCTCGCAATACCCCGATCCGCCCCCGCACGACGAGCGCCTGCGCATCTACTTCCAACAGGAGGACGGGCGCTTCCGGGACGTCACCGCTCAGCTCGGCATCGATCACCTCGGGGCCGGCATGCCGTCCCTCGCCGACGTCGACGGGGATGGTGATCTGGATCTGCTCGTGAGCCAGAGCTTCAACCGCTTCACCGCCGAACAGCGCCGCGCGGCCGCGCTTCAAACCGGCGCGCTCGCCCCCGATGCCCCGGCGGACGCGCGCCCGCAGACTCGTGTGCGGCTCTTTCGCAACGAGGCGACGGAGGGGCGAGCCTCGCTCCTTCTCCAGCTCGTCGGCGAC
Organism: Opitutales bacterium; assembly: GCA_046542725.1. Taxonomy (GTDB): domain Bacteria; phylum Verrucomicrobiota; class Verrucomicrobiia; order Opitutales; family Oceanipulchritudinaceae; genus CAWVVV01. Next base: position 1,688 of record JBKHAU010000084.1, on the reverse strand, counting down.
CCCGCACAAGGCGTGTCGAAAGATGCCTACGGCGCCATCGTGCGCGTCACGGCGGACCTCGACGGCGATCCCGCCACCCCGCCGGTGACGCAATCCCGCCAGGTCCTCGGGCCCGCCGGCCATGCCGGCAAACAAGGCATGCTGGAGATCCATCTGGGCTTGGGCGAAGCGACGCAGGCCGACGTGGAGATCCATTGGCCCGGCCCAGACGAGGCAACGACCCGCTTGACCTCCCTGCCCGCGGGACAATACCGCATCGAGCAAGGAAGCGACCAGCCCGCGCCGCTCCGCCCACGGTGAAACGCACCACTCTTCCGCTTCTCGGGCTCGCGGGGGCTTGCCCGCCGGCGCTCCTCGTCTGGGGCGCCACGCTCGTTCCCGCCAACCCCACCCCGCACACCTCGGCCGCCCTCTTCGAGTTGGCCGCCCTCGAGGGCTCGCAACTGGAATCGATCGCGGCCGTCGCTCCGACGGCACCCTGATCGCCGTGGTCCCCGTGCGGGTTCCCTTTCAGCGCGGAGCGCGGTCACTCCGTTTTCCCCATCATGCCTCCCCTTCCGCTCGTTCACCTCACTGACCTGTATCGGCAACTTCCCCTCGACCTGGAGTGAGCCACCCTCCGCCCGCGCATACCTACTGCAACCCGGTCGGCGGCCCGCTGCGCATGGGCGACCCCTTTGTCTTCCGCGCCGATGGCCGCTACGTCCTCGTGGGCACGACCGATCCCGCCGAGGGCTTTCGCTGCTTCACCTCGGACGACCTCGCGGATTGGCGGGAATCGGGGTTCGCCCTCCGCGCCGATCCGTACGGATGGGGCGCACCACCCTTCTGGGCGCCGGAGGTGCTGCCGTATGCGAACCGCTACTACATGACCTACAGCGCACGCGACCGGGTGAGCGGCCGGCTGCTCCCCGCCCTCGCGGTGAGCGAAGATCCGTGCGGCCCCTACCGCGACCTCCGTGCCCCCTGGTTCGACCCCGGCCACGGTGCGATCGATGCCCACGTCTTTATCGACGACGACGGCACGCCCTACGTCTACTACAGCCGCAACGGCGGGGCGGATGGCTGCTCCTTCGGCATGCTCTACGGTGCGCCTCTGACGCGTGATCTGCTCCGCCTCGCGGCTGAGCCCGTCCTCTTGGCCGAGGCCTCCCAGGAATGGGAATTGATCGATGCAGGCCGCAACCGCTGCAACGAGGGCCCCTGCGTGCTGCGGGAAGGAGCCCTTTACCACCTCATTTACTCTGCCAACCACACTTTCCGTCCGGGCTATGGCATCGGCCATGCGGTCGCGAAACACCCCCTCGGCCCCTGGCGCAAGAGCCCGTCCAACCCCATCGCGGGCACGGATCTGTCCGTCGGCTACTCCGGCGCGGGCCATGCCTGCGTGACGGTTTCGCCCGATGGCTCGGAGCGTTTTCTCGTTTATCACACCCATGAGGACCCGTCTCATCCCGAAAACGAGCGTCGAACGGTGAACATCGACCGGCTGCAGATCGAAGGGGACCGCCTGTGGGTCGTCGGTCCGACCCGTTCGCCTCAACCCCTCCCCTCCGGGTCGCCCGCCTGATCCCCCCTCCGCCTGGCCCTCGTCGCCGGCCGGAGGATCGATCCCAGCCGGATTTATCGTAAACCGAGAAGAGGGTTTGTCCGCCGTGGCAGAGATGCGACAACCAACACTTTCCGAC
>JBKHAU010000083.1:0-8477 GCA_046542725.1 Opitutales bacterium | reverse complement strand
GAGCGAGCAGGGCTTCCAGACAGAGGGCATCTATATCAGCCTGACGCAGGATTTTCGCTCCGCCCCGCGCCAGCTCCTCCGCGCCGAAGTGCTCGAGGCCGACGCCGACCTCGACCTCGCTCTCCTCCGCGTCGTTTCCGATGTCCATGGAGACCCGCTGCCCGAGGACTTCGCCCTGCCCTTCCTCGAACCCGCCACGAGCGAAGAGCTGCGTCTCGGTGATGACCTCTTCGTCGCCGGCTTTCCCTCCGTCGGGGGCAACGAGGAACGCTACAGTCTCTCCCTCACACGCGGCATCCTCAGCGGGTTTGAGCGCGATGCACGGGGCCGTCTTGCCTGGCTCAAGACCGACGCCCTGATCAATGCGGGCAACTCCGGCGGCACCCTCCTCACGCGCGACGGCCTGTCTTTCATCGGCGTGCCAAGCATGAAGATCGTGCTCCAGAACGATACCCTCGGCTACTGCCGCCCGCTCGACCGGCTGCCCGCGGCGTGGCGGGCGCATTTCGCCGGCGGGGTGGAGCAGACCCTTCCCCCCGGTGCTGCTCAGGCCGGGCCGCCGAGGTGATCCCAGCGCTCGACCGGGCGTCCCTCGTACTCGATGAGCTTCGCTGGCAGGATCCAATAGGCCCAGACCGTGCCCAGCAGGGTGCCATCGGGAGTCCAGGCCTCGCAGGACGCGCGCTCATACTCCCCGCCCGCCGGGTCGGCGGACGCATAGCCCTCCAGCTCGTCGAGTGCGCCCAGCAGTTCGTCCGCATCAAAGGAGAGCACTTCCCCAGCCACCCACCGGTCGCCCGGCCGCATCCCCGGATAGCCGGGCGCAAGCGCGTAGAGCGCGCCCCGCACCCGCGCCGGCGTCGCCTCGACCGGTCGGCCCTCGACCAGCCGGCGATGGTAGTAGCCGCCTGGGCGCAGCGTCCCATAGACGAAGACGTGGTGACGGGCGTCCGGTAAAGACATCGGGCGGACTCAGCGCCGCACAGGCAGCTCGAAACGCTCCATCTCGGTCACGACATCGGCGAGGAACTGGGCGCCGGCGACGCCGTTGAGCCAGCGGTGGTCGAAGCTCAGGCAGAGGCTCACGACCTCGCGCGCATCCTGCGCCGGGGTGTCGTCGTAGTGCGCTTCACCGACGAAGAGGGTGCCGATGGCGGGCGGGACGACAACGGGCAGGGCGTCACGCACCTTGAAGCCACCCATGCTCGTGAGAATGAGGGGGGTGCCCGACTTCGAACGACCCCGCCCCGCGCGCACGCCGGCAACGGCATCTTCGTAGGCCTGCCCGAAGGCAACCCAATCGAGTGTGTTGGCCTGCTCGATGACGGCGGTGTCGAGGGCATCGTTGTCCAGCGCCACGGCCACCCCGAAGTCGAAGTCCTGGTGCTGCACGAGCGTGTCCTCGGCGGTCACGGTACAGGTGAAAATGGGGTGTTGCTTCATTGCCTGGACGAGGGCCCAGGCAATCATGACGGTGGGCGACGGGGGGCGTCCGCCGCCGCGCTTGGCCTCCGCCCGCGCTTCGCGGATGGCGGCGAAGCCGGCCTTCACCGTCATGTGGGCGGGCACCACATTGCGCATCTGGGCCACGATGTAGGGGCTCAGACCACCCTCTGTCGGCCGCACCTGCACGGGGGCGCGGCGCCCTTCCGCTTCGGGCACAGCGACCCGCCGGGGGGAGCTCCCCTCGACCGCCTCGACCTCGAGCTCGACCATGCGCTGCTCGACCTCGACCTCCTCATCCTCGGCGATGAGCCACTGCTTGAGGGTGCCGCCGAAGGGAGCCTCGACGGGAAAGAGCGCCTTGTCGGTCTCGAGTTCGCAGAGGGTGTCGCCCTCGCTGATCTCGTCACCGGGCTTGGCCACGAGCGAAATGACCTTGGCCGAGGCGATGCCCTCGCCGAGCAGCGGCACGCGGATCTCGCGCACACTCGAGGTTTCGACCCCCTCGGAGAAGCTCTCGCGAAACTTCTCCCGCGCCATGTTGGGCGTCGGCAGATCGACCGGGTTTCTCGGCATGGCACGGGTCCCGCGCTCGAGACGCGCGGCCAGGAGCTGACGCACGAGTCGACGCACCTCGCCCTGCGAGGGCAACATGGCATACTCGAGGTCCGGATGGTAACCGACGTTCACATCGGGCTTGGCGAGGAGGACGGGCTCAGCCGCGAGGGCCCCGAAGAGCTCCCGGTCACCCACCACCTGGGCGATGATCTTCTGGCCGACGGAGCAGCTCTCGGCGTCCTCATGCACCACCAGGAGGCGACCGGTCTTGCGCACCGAGGCCTTGATCGCGGCGAGGTCGAGGGGCACGATGGTGCGCGGATCGATGAGTTCGACGACGCCTTCTCCGAGGTCTTCCTCGGCGAGGGCGTGCTGCACCAGTTCCAGGCAGTTGCCCCAGGCGACAATCGTGAGGTCCTCCCCCTCCTGGACGCGACGCGCCTTGCCAAAGGGCACCGGTGCGGGCGCCTCACGCAGCGTCTGGGGATGCCACATGAGATGCTTGGGAATGAGCACGACCGTCGGGCTCTGCCCGTGCATGGCGCTCCAGAAAAGCCCCGCGATGTCTTCCGGGGTGCTCGGGATGGCGATCTGCAGGCCCGGGAAATGCGCCAGGGCGGCCTCGTTGGCCTGGCTGTGCCACAGCGCACCGCCGGGCAGGTAGGCACCGTATGGGGCATAGATCACGGCAGGCGCGCTCCACTCCCCGGAGGTGCGCCAATGGAGGGTGGACAGGTTGGTCAGGAGCTGGTTGAAGCCCGCCCAGAGAAAGTCCGTGAATTGTATCTCAAAAACAGGACGCTTGCCATAGGCGGCGAGGCCGGCGGCCACCCCGATGATGGTGGACTCGGCCAGCGGTGAGTTGTAAACGTTTTCCGGATACGCGGAGGAGAGTCCCTTGGTCAGGCTGAAGACCCCACCCTTCGGATCCTCGATGTCCTGTCCGAAGAAAATGAAATCCCGCGAGCTCCCGAGGGCGGCGTGAAAGACGCCGTTGATCGCATCGACCATGCGCGCCTTTTCCTCGAGGGGAAGCTGGAGGGAGGGCGCGGGCGTGCTCGGCCCGAGCACGTGATCGAGATTGTCCGCGGGATCCGGATCGAGTTCCTCCCAGGCGCGGGCGAAATCCCGCCGCACGGCCTCCTCCACCTCGGCATGAAGTGCATCGTACTCCTTTTCCGAATACACGCCTTCCGCGAGGAGGAGCTGCTTGAAGCGCTCGACGGGATCCTTCGCGGCGAGGGCGGCGAGTTCCTTCTCGGGGCGATACTTACGGTGGTCGTCGGCGCTGGAGTGGCTCGAAATGCGCTCTGTGCGGCACCAGAGGAAGCGCGGTCCGCCGCCCGTGCGGGCCGCTTCCATCGCTTCGGCAGCGGCGGCGTGCACCGTCTCCACGTCGCAGGCGTCGATCGTCTGCCAGTCGCGTGCATCGAGCACACCGAGGGCGAGCGGATGAATGCCGTCGGTCGGGGTCGAGATGCCGATCCCGTTGTCCTCCACGAGGACGACGATAGGCAGCTGGCGCTCCTTGGCGAAGGCGACCGCCTCGTAGAAGTCACCCTGGCGGGTACTGGCATCGCCCACCGTGGCGACGACGACGTTGGGCTTGCGATCGAGCTTCACTCCCCAGGCGAGACCGCAGGCCGGCAGGAGCGAGGCCGCCACGACAGAGGCAACGCTGAAGATGCCCTTCTCGCGGTCGCTGTAGTGCGCCGGCATCTGTCGCCCGCCGCTCGGGCTCGAGCGCTTCGCAAAATAGGCGAGCGCGAGGTCAAAGTTCGACATGCCGCGCCCGAGCGCGATCGGTCGGTCGCGATAGTAGCCCGCGAAATAGTCGCCTTCGCGCAGGAGCCGGCCGACCGCGGCAAGGGCCTCGTGCCCCATGCCGGAGACGTGAAACCAGCCCTTTCCCTGACGGATGAGGCTCTGCTCACGCAGGTCGCCGAGGCGGCTGGTGAGCATGATGCGAAGGAGTTCCTTCTTCTTTTCGGCGTCGAGTCGGCTCATCGGTGGCGAGGTGGGGGGAGCCCGGCCCCCACGAACAGGAGAGCGGGGCGGGGACAGGATTCTGAAGGAGGAAAGCGAAATCAGAGAGGCTCACAGGGTCAATGTCGGAACAGGACCCCACCCGGCGCACGATCAGGAAGGCGCCATCCCCCGCGCGACCGAGCGAAAGCGTGCCGGGCACGGAGAGGATCATTTTCAGCGTGATTCGCCTGTCTGCCCCGCGATAGATTGTCGAAATGAGCCGACCGCGTCGCGACCCGCCCCCTTCCGCCTCCTCTTCGGCACATCCCCCGTTTCTCATCGGAGGCGGCGAGATGGGCGCGCGTGCCCGGCGGCACGACTGGCACCCTTCGGGCCTCGGGCCGCCCGACTCCTGGCCGCAGAGCCTGAAAACGATCGTCCAGCTGATGTTCAACTCCCGCTACCCCATGTTCGCCTGGTGGGGGCCGCGATTGATCAATTTCTACAACGACGCCTACATTCCCGTCCTCGGGCGACGGCATCCCGAGGCCCTGGGGCAGCCGGCGGCAGAGGTCTGGTCCGATATCTGGGATACGGTGGGACAACAGGCCTCGGCCGTGATGGATCAGGCGCAGGCCTCCTGGAGTGAGGAGCAACTCCTTCTCATGGAGCGCCATGGCTTTCTCGAGGAAACCTACTTCACGTATTCCTACAGCCCCATTCCGGGTGATGATGGCGGCGTGGCGGGGGTCTTTTGCGCCTGCACCGAGGACACCCAGCGTGTCCTCGATCGTCGTCGCCTGCGCACCCTGCGCGCACTGGCGGAGAAGGCGGCAGAGGGCAAGACGGTCGAGGAGGCCTGCGCGCTGGCTCTGCTCACCCTCGAGGAGAACCCTCACGACCTGCCCTTTGCGCTGATCTACCTGCTCGATGGCGACGGTCGACGCGCGACCCTCGCCGGCAGCTGTGGCTTTGCCGGCGACCCTCCCTCCACCGCCGCTCCGCCCACCATCGATCTCGCCGATGCGGCGGACCCGTGGTCCCTGCGGACGGTCGCGGAGAAGCGCCTGCCCCTCGAGGTGGAGGAGCTGACGGCACGGTTGGGGCCTCTTCCCGGAGGGGCCTGGCCGGAGTCCCCTTCCCGCGCCTTCGTCGTCCCCTTGGAGCGGCCCGGAACCCAGCCCCTGGCGGGGTTTGTCGTCGCCGGGATCAGTCCCCGCCGGCCCTACGACGACGGCTATCGCGGCTTCCTCGATCTCCTCGCGCGACATCTGGCCACCGCCGTGGGCAATGCCCGCACCTACGCCGAAGAACGTCGACGGGCCGAACACCTCGAGCAACTGGACCACGCCAAGACGACTTTCTTCTCCAACGTGAGCCACGAGTTCCGCACCCCGCTCACCCTCATGCTCGGGCCCGTCGCTGAACTCCTCGAGCGCGAGGCGGAGGCACTGGATCCAGAGGCGCGCGCCCTGCTCTCGCTCGTGCGAGGCAACGGGCGCAGGCTGCAGAAGCTGGTCAATACCCTGCTCGACTTCTCCCGCATTGAGGCCGGCCGCTTGCGGGCCGTCTTTCAACCGACCGATCTCGCCGCCTTTACCGCGGAACTCGCGAGCAACTTCCAATCCGCCTGCGAACGCGCGGGGCTCACCCTCCAGGTCGACTGCAAGACACTTCCCGAGCCCGTCCTGGTCGACCGGGCGATGTGGGAGAAGATTGTCCTCAACCTCCTCTCCAACGCCTTCAAGTTTACCTTCGAAGGGCGCATCGAGGTGACACTGGAGGCCATCGGAGGCGTCGTCCAGCTGACGGTCTCCGACACCGGGACGGGCATCCCGGAGGCGGAAATGCCGCGCCTCTTCGAGCGTTTTTACCAGGTCGCGGGAGCGCGTGGGCGCAGTCAGGAAGGCTCCGGCATCGGTCTGGCGCTGGTCCAGGAACTCGTCCGCCAGCTTGGGGGAGAAGTGGAGGCGGAGAGCGCCCCGGGTCGCGGGACCGTCTTCCGCGTGCGCCTGCCCCACGGCAGCCGGCACCTGCCACCCGATCAGATCCAGCACGAGGCGACGACGCCCTTCACTTCGACCGCGGCGGAACTCTTCGTCGAGGAGGCACTGCGCTGGATGCCCGAGGATGCCGATTCCGCGATGGAGTCCCCGGCTGCCCCCGCGGGCGGGGCCGACCGCCCCGCCGTGCTCGTCGCCGACGACAATCCGGAGATGCTCGCCTACCTCACCCGCCTCCTCGAACCCCGCTTTGCGGTGACCGCGCTGAGGGACGGGAAGGAAGCGCTCGAAGCCGCTCGCGCCGAGCCCCCCGAGCTCATTCTGAGCGATGTCATGATGCCTGAGCTCGATGGCTTCGGTCTGCTCGAGGCGTTGCGGGCCGACCCCTCGCTGCGCGCCCTGCCGGTGATCCTGCTCTCCGCGCGAGCCGGCGAGGAGGCGCGGATCGAAGGGCTCGCCGCAGGGGCCGACGACTATCTGACGAAACCCTTCAGTGCCCGTGAGCTGCTCGCCCGGGTCGAGTCCCATATCGCAGTGGCACGCGTCCGCCGGGAAACCGAGGCCACGCTCCACGCGAGCCGCCAGCAACTTCAGCGCCTCGTGGACCATGCCCCCGTCGGCATCGCCGTCTTGCGGGGGGAGGACCTCGTCTTCCACTCCGCCAACCCGGTCTTTCAGGCCATCCGCGGACCGGCCGTTTCCCTCGTCGGGCGGACGTATCGCGAGGCCTTTCCCGAAGCCGCCGATGCCGGTGCCGAGGCGGCGCTGCGCAAGGTTCTCACGACCGGCGAACGCTGGCGCCTGGAGGATTTCCCGACCCTCATCCCCGGCCGCACGGGACTCACCTGGTGGGATGGCGAGTGCCTTCCGCTCTACGACGCCGAGGGCCGGATCGACGCCGTCATGGCCATTGTCTGGGAGGTGACCGAACGCCGGCGGGCAAGCCAGGCGCTGCGCCGTAGCGAGGAACGGTTCCGCGCTCTCTTCGAATCGATCGCGGCCGGTTTCTGCATCATCGAGATGATCCATGACGAGTCCGGCGAGGCCGTCGACTACCGCTTTCTCGAGGTCAACCCTGCTTTCGCCCGCCAAACCGGGATCGACCAGGCGGTCGGGCGCCGCATGCGTGAAATCGCTCCCGAGCATGAATCGCACTGGTTCGAAATCTACGGCCGTGTCGCCCGCACCCGCGAGCCGGTGAGCTATGAGAATTTCGCCCGCGAACTTGGCCGCTATTTCGAAGGCTATGCCTTTCCGGTGGGCAGCGCCGAAGAGCGCCAGGTGGGCGTGCTCTTTTACGATGTCACCGAAGAACGCGCGACCGAGGCGGCCCTGCGCGAGAGCGAGGCCCGTTTTCGCGCGACCTTCGACAACGCCGCCGTGGGCATGGCCCACCTCGACCTCGAAGGGCGCTGGTTGCGCGTCAACGACCGTCTGTGCGCCATCCTGCGTTGCTCACGCGAAACGCTCCTGGGGAAGAAGTTCCACGACATCACTTATCCCGAGCATCTCGTCGACGACGAAGTCCACCTCCGCGCGCTGGTCGAAGGCCGGCGAACCGCCAGTAGCTTCGAGAAGCGTTACCGCACTGGCGATGGAGCCCTTGTGTGGACGCACGTTTCGGTCTCCGTCCTGCACGGCGAGAGCGGCGAACCCCTCCACCTCGTCGCCATCATTCAAGATGTGCATGCCCGCAAGGAAGCGGAGGCGGCCCTGCGCGAGAGCGAGGAGCGCTTTCGCAACATGGCCGACAACGCGCCAGTGATGATCTGGCTGACCGACCGGGAAGGCGCCTGCACCTACCTGAACAAGGGCTGGTACCGCTTCACCGGCCAGCCCGAGGGTACGGGGATGGGCCAAGAATGGCTCAACGCCCTGCACCCCGACGACTACGCGCGCGCGGGTGAGGAATTTCAGGCCGCCGGACACGAGCGACGGACGGTGCGCATCGAATACCGCCTGAAACGTCACGATGGGGCCTACCGCTGGGCCATCGACACGGCGTCTCCACGCTTCAGCAGCGAAGGCGACTTCCTCGGCTACATCGGCTCGGTCATCGACGTGAGCGACCTCAAGGAGGTCGAAAGCCGCCTGCGCGAAGCGGACCGGCGCAAGGACGAGTTTCTCGCCACCCTCGCGCACGAACTGCGCAACCCGCTCGCCCCCATCCGCACCGGCCTGGAGATTCTCAAGCTGTCGGAGGACGATCCGGCGGAGCGCGAGGAGATCCGGGTCATGATGGAGGAACAGACGGAGCAGCTCATTACGCTCGTCGACGATCTCCTCGAGGTCTCCCGCATCACGCGGGGCAAGCTGGAGCTGCGCAAGCAGACGGTGACCCTCGCCGAGGTCGTGAAACGCGCGATCGACGGCGCCCGGCCGGTGATCGACGAGGCCGGTCACGCCCTGGCGGTGAACCTGCCCGCGGAAGCAGTCAAGCTCGTGGCCGACCCCCACCGGCTCGCACAGGTCTTTTCCAACCTGCTCAACAACGCCGCCAAATAC
>JBKHAU010000082.1:0-8520 GCA_046542725.1 Opitutales bacterium | reverse complement strand
GTTCTCTTCGTCGTCCTGCAGGTGATGATTTCGGTCAACCGCGCCCTGGGGGCGTGGGGCGAGCGCTACAAGCCGGAGGAACTCGCCGACCGCGCGGCCCAGCACACGACGATGAAGATGCTGCTCTTCTTCGGGCGGCTCTTCCTCTTCACCCTCGGGATCCTCATCATCATCGACAATCTGCCGGGCGTGCAGATCACGGCCCTCGTCGCCTCCCTCGGGATCGGTGGCATCGCCGTTGCACTGGCCCTGCAGAACATCCTCTCGGACATTTTCGCCTCACTCACCATCACCCTCGACAAGCCCTTCATCCTCGGGGACTTCATCATGGTCGGAGACCATCTCGGGGCGGTCGAGAACATCGGACTGAAGACGACCCGCATCCGCAGTCTCTCGGGCGAGCAGTTGATCTTTTCAAACAACGATCTGCTCACCAGCCGCATCCGCAACTTCAAGCGCATGGAGCAGCGCCGCGTGGTCTACAAGATCACCGTCACCTACGACACCCCGCCGGAGAAGCTCCGCGCTATCCCTCCGAAGATCAAGGAGATCATCGAGGCCCAGCCCAACACCCGCTTCGACCGCGCCCATTTTGTCCAGCACGCCGATTACGCCCTCGTGTATGAGATCGTCTATTACGTTGGTTCGCCGGACTACAATCTCTACATGGACTGCCAGCAGGCGATCAATCTCGCCACCCACGAGTATTTCCTCGAACAGGGCATCGAGTTCGCCTTCCCCACCCAGACGCTCTATCACCGACAGGACGACCCGCAGATCGCCGCTGCCCTGCGCGCCGTCACCGCGGCGCCTGCCTCCGAAGAGCCCCCGGCGGAGGCTCGCCAGGCCGACTAGATGAGCAGCAACGCGACGGCTCCGAGGAGGAGCAGCGCGCCCGCCATGCGCCGAACGATGAGGCCGGGGGCGGCGCGCAGTTCGATGTTGCCGACCAGGCTGCCGCCCACCCAGATCAAGAGCACGCTCCAGAGGCCGCGCGTGCTGTAGATGATGTTGAAGGCGGTGGCGTTGCCGTAGTGGCCGAGGGCGATGTTCATCAGGATGGCCTGCACGCCCATCCCGGCGCCGGCGACGAGCAGCCACGGCCAGGCCGTCTTGGGGATGGCTCGCAGGGGTTGGCGAAAGAGGGGCAAAAGGGTGAAGGAGAGGAGCAGCTGCACGCCCATGACGACGGCGAGGTAGTTCGCCACGCCGAAGCTCTTGGCCTTCGCCATGACCAGCACGTCGCACATCGCGAAGGCGGCCGCGCTGGCCAACGCGAGGCCGACCCCCAGCCAGGTTCGCCGCCCGCCCCGCCAGTTGGAGAAGCCGAGGAGAAAGACCGCCAGCGCGGTCAGCCCGGCCCCCGCCCACCAGTCGGGTGGGACCGCCTCCGCTCCCGTCGCGACGGAGATGATGGCGACGAAGAGCACCTTCGAGCCCATCAGCGGAGACTGCACGGAGACATCGCCCACACGGATCGCGGCGATGGTGAACAGCTGCCCGAGAAAGAAGAGCCCGCCACCGAGCAGTGGCCAGCCGAGCTCGCTCCAGATCGGCCCTTCCCACGCCGTGAGGGCAGGGAGCAGAAAGAGCACAAACATGATCGCGTTGCAGACAAAGGAGAAGCGCGCGACACCGGCGCCCTCGGCGAGGGCCCGCTTCGTGAGGATGGCAGCGACGGCGTAGAGCAGTCCGGCCAGGGCCGGCCACAGGTAAGCGAGAGACATGTCTGAAATGATGACTGATGAGTGCTGAGTGATGAATGGAGCGAGACGTGCGGCTCTCAGCCGCCTGATTCATCACTCATCATTCATCTTTCATCATCCAAATTCAGGGTTGCAGCCGCTCGACCATCCAGCCGCCGGTGTCCTCGTTTTTGGAATACAGAAAGCGGTCGTGCAGGCGGCTGCGGCGTCCCTGCCAAAACTCGAAGCTGGCCGGCTCCACCCGGTAGCCGCCCCAGAAGGAGGGGAGGGGCACCTCGCCGTCGGCGAACTTGCGCTTCATTTCCTCCATCTTCGCCTCGAGGAGGGAGCGCGAGGAGATCACCTTGCTCTGCGCGCTCACCCACGCGCCGAGGCGGCTCTTCAGCGGGCGGGTGGCGAAGTAGGCGAGCGACTCCGCCGTCGGGACCCGGCTGACGCGCCCGTTGATGCTCACCTGCCGCTCGAGTTGCAGCCAGGTGAAGAGGAGCGAGACCCGCGGCTCGTGCGCCATCTGGGCGGCCTTGCGGCTCTCGAAGTTGGTGAAAAAGACGAGGCCGCGATCGTCCAGGCGCTTGAGCAAAACGGTGCGGGTGAAGGGCTGACCGGTCTCGTCGACCGTCGCCAGGGTCATCGCGTTGGGCTCGGGCAGTTGGGTCGCCTGGGCGGCCTCGACCCAGGTGCGAAACTGGATAAAGGGGTCCGCCGCGAGGTCCTCGCGGTCGAGGGTGGCTTGTTTGTATTCTGCACGCAGGGCGGAGAGATCCATGCGCGCGAAGATGCCCACACCGGCCGCGGGCGCAAAGCGCAAAGGCGGTTCGCTTTCGCGCGCAGGCGCGGCTTGCCTCGGCGCGAGATCCCCGAAACATGCGTTTCCGATGTGCGCCGCCACTCCCGACCGCCCCACGCTTTCGCTTGCCGTGCCCTTTTTCAATGAGGAGGACGGGGTGGAGGCCTTTTTCAACCGGGTGCGGCCGATCCTTCAGGCCCTGGGTGAAGGCTACGAAATCGTCTGCGTAAACGACGGAAGCGGGGACGGCACGCTGGCGGAGCTTCGCCGCGCGCAGGCCGCCGACCGCTCCATTCGCATCGTCAGCCTGACGCGCAATTTCGGTAAGGAGGCCGCCCTCTCCGCCGCCCTCGACCACTGCAGGGGCGAGGCCATCGTCCCCATCGACGCCGATCTGCAGGACCCGCCCGAACTCATCGCCGAGCTCTTCGCAAAGTGGCGCGAGGGCTTTGCCGTCGTCGTCGCCCGTCGACGGCGGCGCGACGGCGAGGGCTGGCTCAAGCGGGCCACCGCGCATGGCTTCTACCGCTTCTTCAACCGGCTGGCCGAGACCTCCATCCCCGCCGACGTGGGCGACTACCGCCTCCTCGACCGCCGTGTCCTCGAGGCCTTCAAGCTCCTCCACGAGCGCAACCGTTTCAACAAGGCGCTCTTTGCCTGGGTCGGCTTCCGCACCGCGACGATCGAATTTGACCGCGATCCCCGCGCCGCAGGCACCTCGAAGTGGAACTTCTGGAAGCTCTGGAACTTCGCGCTCGACGGCATCTTTTCCTTCTCCACCGCGCCGCTGCGCGTCTGGACCTATCTCGGTCTGGCGGTCGCCGGAGGAGCGTTTCTCTACGGGCTCCTTCTCATCGCTCGCACCCTCCTCTTTGGCCGTCCCCCCGAGGCGCCGGGCTACGCCTCCCTCATGGTCGCGATCCTTTTCCTCGGTGGCATCCAGCTCATCAGCCTCGGCGTCATCGGGGAATACATCGGACGCATCTTTCGCGAGACCAAGGCGCGCCCGCTCTATCTGGTGGAGGAGGCGGACTCGGCGGATTAGGCGGCTTGGCGGGCCTTGGCCTTGCCCCCGAGAGAAGGAGCGCCTCATATCGGGGGATGGTTCGTCGATCGCGCGTTGCTTCGCTCTGTCTCTTCCTCTGCGCGGCTCTCGCGCTTTCCGCCGCAACGCTCCCGCCGCGCTTCGCGGAGACCGAACTGGCCGGTGGGCTCAACCCCACGGGCATGGCCATCGCGCCCGACGGGGCTCTCTTCGTGGCGGAGAAGGATGGGGTCGTGCGCGTCGTTCGTGATGGGTCCTTGAATCTCCTGCCCTTTGCCAGCCTCGAGGTGGACAACCAGAATGAGCGTGGCCTGCTGCGCGTCGCGATTGCACCGGATTTCGCCCAAAACCCCTATGTCTATGTCTTCTACACCACGCCCGAGCCGGCTCTTCGCTCGCGCGTGAGCCGGTTCACGGCCAACGGAGATTCCGTCGTTCCGGGCAGTGAGGTGGTGCTTTTCGAGACTGAGCGGCTCCCCGGTTCGGTGCATAACGGGGGCGCGCTCCTCCTCCTCGGCGACTATCTCTTTGTCTCCACCGGGGACAGCGGTCAGCCGCCCCGCGCGCAGGAGCTCGACTCGGCCCTGGGCAAGATCCACCGCCTTCACCTCGACGGCTCGATTCCGGCCGACAATCCCTTCGTCGGCCAAGCGGGGGCGCTCGCGAGCATCTGGGCCTATGGCTTTCGCAACCCCTTCACCCTTGAGCACGACGCCGCCACCGACCGCATTTTCGTCAACGACGTGGGCGCCGACCGCTGGGAGGAAATCAACCTGCTCGCTCGCGGGGGCAACTACGGTTGGCCCCTGGTGGAAGGACCTTCGACCGATGGCGGGTCGGTCGCGCCCGTCCACGCCTACGAGCACGATGCGGGCTGCGCGATCACCGGCGGCACCTTTTACCGGCCGGCGGTGTCCTCCTTTCCCGCGGAGTATGCCGGGGTCTACTTCTTTGCCGATTACTGCAACGGACGGATTTCCTATCTGGAGGACAACGGTCACGACGATCATGCCCACGTGGCGGTCTTCGCCGAAGGAGTGGACCGGTGCATCGACCTCGATGTGGGGCCGGACGGCGCTCTCTACTATCTCGCGCGCGGCGGGCTCGGCGACGGCTCGGAGGGAGACAACACGGGCTCGGCCAATGGAGCGATCTACCGTGTCACCTACACCGGCACGCAGGCCCCCTCGATCGCGCGGCCGCCACGGGACCAGCTCGCCTCGGTCGGCGAAACCGTGACATTCTCTGTACGCGCCTCAGGGACCGAGCCGTTGACCTACCAGTGGCAGCGTGACGGCGCCGAGCTGACGGGCGCGACGGGCTCCACCCTCACGGTGGGACCGGTCGAGGCGGGCGACGAGGGGGCGGAGTTTGCCTGCACCGTGACGAATGCATTTGGAGAGGTCACCTCAGCCGTCGCCCGCCTCGCGGTGACGAGCAACGCGCGGCCGGTGGCCGAAATCCTCACCCCCGCTTCCGGCACCCGCTATCGTGGCGGCGACGTCCTGTCCTTTTCCGGTCGCGGGCTCGATGCCGAAGACGGGACACTCCCCGCCGCGTCCCTCACCTGGAAGATCGACTTCCACCATGACGATCACCTCCACCCTGCGATGGCCCCGCGCACCGGCCTCGCCGGGGGGACCTACGCCATCCCCCGCTCCGGCGAGGTCGGCCAACGTCTGGTTCCGTCTCCACCTCCCCGTGACCGACAGCGAGGGGCTCTCCGCCACGACGACGCGGGACGTGCATCCACGGACCGTCGAGCTGCGCCTGCGCACGGAGCCTCCCGGCCTTCGTTTCTACCTCGATGGCGCCCCCGCCGAGGAGGCGCTCACGGTCGCGGCCGTGACGGGGGTCGAGCGCACCCTCTTCGCCCCTCATCCCCAGATCCTCGAGGGCATCGGCTACCGTTTCACCGGCTGGGCGCATGGAGGCGCGCAGACGCAAACGCTCGTCGCGCCGGAGACCGACACGACCTACGTGGCCACTTTTGCGCCCGATGCGGCGGCGCTCGGCGATGGGCTGCGCGGCGAATATTTTGCCGACACCGACGAGTTTTCCGGTTCGCCGGACCTCGTGCGGGTGGACGAAACAATCGATTTTCGCTGGGGCTTCGAGGGGCCGGGCGAGGGGCTCGGGGTGGACAACTTTGCCGTAAGGTGGACGGGGCAACTGCTTCCCGCTTACAGCGAGACCTACACCTTCACGACCAACAGCGATGACGGGGTGCGCCTCTGGGTCGACGACCAACTGCTCATCGACCGCTGGCAACCCCAAGGCGAAAGGGCCTACGCCGGCACGCTCCGCCTCGAAGGCGGGCGCCGCTACCCGATTCGCCTCGAATACTTCGACAACCTGGGCGCCGCCGTCGCCGAACTGCGCTGGAACAGCACTCACGAGCCCTTTGGACCGATCCCGCGCGAGCGGCTGTTTTCCGAGCCGGTCGTGCTTCATGTCGAGACGCTCGATGGCGCGGCGGGGGAGGAAGGCGACCAGACAGCCCGCTGGGGACTGCGCCGAAGCGGTCCGCGGGAGGCGCCCTTGCCGGTGTCCTACCACTTCGAGGGCCTCGCCGAAGAAGGCGTCGACTACACCGTGGTGCGTCCTTCGCCGGAACCCTTCGCAGCCGGCGTGGAGAGCGTGGAATGGTTCGTCACGGTGCTGCCCGACGACCTCGCCGAGGGTCCGGAACACGCCGCTCTGGTCGTCGCGCCGGACATCGCCTATGGCTTCCACGACGACGGACGTGCGACGATGATCTTCTCCGACAGTGTGCGTGGCCAGTGGTGGGTGGAGCGCTTTGGCGGTCGCACGGAGGCCAACGCCCCGGCGGCGGCCGAGGAGGCCGACAGCGACGGCGACGGCTGGTCCAACCTCCTCGAATACGCGCTCGATACCGATCCGCTCGCTCCTCCCGCCGACTGGCGCCCGGCGATCGCGCTCACGCCGGTCGACGGGCAGGACTATTGGGTCTTCTCCCTCGAGCGTGATTCGGACGTGCCTCCCGATGTGCGGCTCCTCCTCGAAGTCGCGGCGGCCCCAGAGGGCCCATGGGCGGAGGCACGCGCGCTCCCCGGCGAGGCCGAGACCCTGCCCGATGGGCGCATGCGGATCGCCTGGCGCGATGTGCAGCCCGCCGCCACCGGCGAACGCCGCTTCTTTCGCCTCAAGCTCGTGGATCGCTAGCCGGTCCACGCACCGTGTCGAGGGCGTCGGCAGGGAACGCTCGACTCGCCTTTCGCCGCCTGCCTCCCACTCGGGCAAGGCGTCCTACGGTGCCGCCGGTCGAGCGCCGAGGACGGCGACTTCGGCCGACTTGTGGCGTTCCACCGTGCTCAGCGTAAAGCGCGCGGCGAGGCTCTCCCGTTGCCCCGCGTCAACGATCAGGACCGTGTCGCCCGGCACCAGGGAGGAAGGGTCGACGAGTTCCACCGGGAGGCCGCGCGCGCGGGCAAAGTGGACGTAAATCCACCGTTCGGGGTGGTAGTCCTCGCGGGCGAGTTTGAGGGGGCGATCGAGGCTGCCCTCCTCGAGCCGCGCAAGATACTCGCTGGCATCGTAGGCGGGATCCTCGCGGGGTTTGATGCCATCGAGGACCGAGAGGTAGGGCTGCACGGCGATGAGGGCGAAGAACGCCACCCGCGCCCCGGCCGGGCTGCGGAAGCTGCGGCGGATCCAGGCCGACTCGGGCTGGATGAACAAGTCGGCGAGGAATCCGATCCCCGCCGCCGTCACGATCGCGCACAGCGGATAGATCGCGAGGTCGTACCACTCGAGCTTGGTAGCGACGCTCGAGATGACGGCGAGATGCACCACGACAAAAACGAGCGCGCACTGGAGCACACGTCGCAGACGTGGATCGGCCGCGAAAAACGCTCCCACGGCCCCCACCGGCAGGACGAAGATCCAGAAAAAGAGGCGCCGGTCGTAGAGGTTGAGGAGATAATAGTACCAGGGCCCGGAGTGGTCCCCGATGACCTCCGTCGCGCGCCCGCCGATCTCGTTTTGCCATACCGCCGTGAGATACCCCGGCGTGGCCCATTCACGGGCGCCGTAGAGCGCTGCGACCACGACGACGCCTCCCAACGCCCCCCAGTAGGTCGCGCGCATCCGCAAAATGGTGCCCCATTGTCGATAGACGGTGAGCAGGATCGGGATGGCCGGGAGGAAGAGCAGACCGGCCACCCCCTTCGTCATCACCGCGAGGGTGAGCGAGCCAAAGAGCGCGAGCATCGCCCACCTGCGGGAACGCTCGCTCGGCGCGCCCACGACGGCGCAAAAACCCAGGAACACGCCCGTCGTGAAGAGGGTCAGCAGGGCATCGAAGTCCGCCGTCCGCGCCGCGTGGGAATATTTCACGTAGCCCGCCGATGACACCAGGACGACGGCCGCGAGCACGCCCGGCTCCCAGCGCCCGAGAAGGTGCCGCAACCCCAGGATGAGCGCGCCGAGAGTGAGCATCGCCGCCAGCACCGAGGGCAGACGTACCGCCAGGGTGGAAGGGCCGACGAGATGATACGCGGCCGCCTGCAACCACAGAAGGAGCGGGGGTTTGGTGTTCCAAAGGTCCGGCTCACCCTCGAAGCGCACCTCGAGGAGATTGCCATTCCGGGCCATCTCCCAAGCGTTCATCGCGTTGCGCGACTCATCCCAGAGCTGGATCGGCTCTTCCGTGAGAAAGACGAAAAGCGGCAGCACGAGCAGGATGGCGAGGAGCCCGCCGCCCACGAGGTGGAGCCTCCGGGAGGGGCTCGAAACGGTTCGCGGCGCTGCCGTCTTCATGGCGTCTCGCGTGCGCGTTCGGCCCGCTCGCCTCCGCGCACCGCGTCGAGGACGTAGATCGGTCGGCCCTTGCCCTGCTCGTAAATGCGCGCGAGGTATTCCCCGAGAATGCTGAGGGCGAGCAGTTGCACGCCGCCGAGAATGGCGAGAAGGACGGCGAGACCGGTCCACCCGGGCACGGTGGAGCCCGCGATGAACTT
>JBKHAU010000081.1:0-8556 GCA_046542725.1 Opitutales bacterium | reverse complement strand
GCGGGACGCAGGCGGTCGCCGTCCCGGTGACCTTTGCGATCCTCACGACGGTGGTGGCGTTTGTTCCGCTCTTCTTTTTGCCCGGAGTGCAGGGCAAGTTCTTTGCGCCCATCCCGCTTGTCGTCATCGCCACCCTGCTCTGGTCGCTGGTCGAGTCCAAGCTCGTCCTGCCCTACCACCTCTCGCTTCTGCGCACTGTCGGCACCCATCGACCCGACGCCCAACTCAACTTCTTTCAACGGGCGCAACGGCGGCTGGCGGATGTGCTCGAGACATTTGTCGCACGGGTCTTCCGGCCAACCCTGGAGGTGTGCTTGAAGTATCGCTACACCACACTCGTCGGTTTTCTCGTCTCGGGGCTGCTCACGGCCGGGCTGTTGAAGGGCGGCTGGGTGCGGCAGGTGCCCTTTCCGCCCGTCCCGAGCGACTTCATCCAGGCCTCGGTGGAGTATCCCGAGGGTACGCCGATCGCGCTCGTGCGGCGTGGGGTGGATCAACTCTACGCGGGGCTCGACGAGGTCGTGGAGGGGGAAGTCGCGCGCGGCCTCGGCACGCCCGTGGCGCACCGCGCGACCTTCACCATGGAGGGGACGCATCATGCGCTGGTCCTCGTCGAGCTGACCAAGTCGGAGAGGCGCGAGATCTCCGCCACGGAGATTGCGCGGGATTGGCGCGCCGCGATCGGGCAACTGCCCGGCGTGAAGAGCCTGACCTTCGTCGCGGAGGCCGCGATGAGCGACGAGCAGGCGATCAATATCCAGCTCGAGGGGCGTGACTTCGCGCGCATGCAGGAGGCCGCCCGCGAACTGAAGCTGGCCCTCGCCGAACTGCCCGCGGTCTTCGACCTGGGGGACAATTTTTCGAGCGGCAAGCGCGAGATCCAGCTCCGCGTGAAGCCGCGGGCGGAGTTGCTCGGCATCACTCCGAGCGAGCTCGGACGACAGGTGCGCAACGCCTTTTACGGAGCGGAGGCGCAGCGCATCCAGCGCGGGCGCAACGAAGTGCGCGTGATGGTGCGCTACCCGCGGGCTGAGCGCGAGTCGGTGGGCAACCTCGAGACCCTGCGGGTGCGCCTGCCCGGGGGCGGCGAGGTGCCGTTTTCCGAAGTGGCGGCGATCGAGGTCGGGCAGGGTTTCGCGAGTATCGAGCGGGTCGACCGCCAGCGAGTGCTCAACCTCACGGCCGACATCGACCGCGACCGGGCGGATGTCGCGGCGGTCACCGCCGAGGTCGATCGGCGGGTGCGGGAAATCCTCGCGCGCTACCCCGACGTGCGCAGCTCGCTGGAGGGCCAGACGGCGGAGAACCGCGAGTTCATGGCGAGCATCCTGCGCAACGGCGTGCTCATGCTCGTGGCGATCTACGCCCTCCTCGCCATTCCCCTGAAGAGCTATTTCCAGCCCTTGATCGTGATGCTCGCGATCCCTTTTGCCGTGGTGGGCGCGGTCGGGGGACACTTCATCACCTTTCAGCCCCTCTCCACCCTGAGCTACATGGGCATCATCGCGGCCATCGGGGTGGTGGTGAACGACAGCCTGGTGCTCGTCGACTACGTCAACCAGAAGCGGCGCGAGGGTCTGGTAGCGACGGTCTCGGTGCGCGAGGCCACGGTGCGACGCTTCCGCCCGATCTTTCTCACCTCGCTGACGACCTTTGTCGGGCTCATCCCCATTCTCCTCGAGAAGAGCCTGCAGGCACAGTTCCTCATTCCGATGGCGACCTCGCTCGCCTTCGGGGTGGTCTTCGCGACCTTCATCACCCTCCTTCTCGTGCCGGCCGCTTACCTCATTCTCGATGACCTGCGGCGCGGGGCGCGGTGGGTGGTGCGAGCGGTCGGGCTGCGGCGGGCGGCGTGAGGCGTGAGGCGGGAGGCTTGCGCTGACGGTCGGTCCATCTCATCTTTGCCTGATGAACTACCGAGTGCGGCTGATTGAGTCGGAAGAGGGCTGGGCCGTGAGCTGTCTCGACCTCCCGGGTTGCCACAGCCAGGGAGACACACGCGAGGAGGCGCTGGAAAACATCCGGGAAGCGATCCGACTCTGGCTCGAGGTCGAGGCCGAGGAGTGCGGCGTAAAGTCGATCGAGGCGACGGAAGTCATCGTATAGGATGCCAAAGCTCCCGGGCATCAGCCAGCAGGACGCCATCCGGGTTTTCCAGAAGCTGGGTTATCGGGTGGTCCGCGAGAGTGGGCATGTGATCCTCTCAAACGGAAAAACGCGGCTCTCCATCCCCCGCTCCAAATCAATCAACGCGATCACGATGGGAGCCATCGCGAAGGACGCAGGGCTCAGTCCCGAGCAGTTTCGAGAGCGTCTCTGAAGACGAGTTCTCATTTTTGGTAGGGGCTGCATCCGAAGCACTCGCGACAGGCGTCGAGAAAGGCGCGTTGGGCGCGGGTGAGGATCTGTTCGTGGGTCCAGATGAGACCGACCTCGCGGTAGACGGGTTGGGGCGCGACGGAAGCGAAGCGCACGGCGTGGTGGGCAAAGGCCTCCCGCGCCATCGCGGGCACGAGGGAGAGCCCGAGGCCGCTCGAGACGAGGGCCACGGCGGTGTCGAGCTGCGCGCTGTGGATGGCGACGGAGGGCTGCAGTCCGCGCCCCTCGCAGACGTCCCGGGTCTGTCGGTTGAGGCAGTGAGTGTCGTTCATGAGGACGAGGGGCGCCCTGCGCAGGGTCTCGAGGGAGAGTGCCTCGCGGCCGGCGTCGGGATGGTCGACGGGCAACACGATAAGGAGTTCGTCGCGCAGGAGGGGGCGGAAATGCACCCGATCGCTCTCCGCGAAGGGCGGGCTCGCGAGCGCGAGATCGAGTTCGCCCTCGTGGAGGAGGCGCACGAGGGACCCGGTTGTCTCCTCCCTTACGGTCACGCGCAGCGCGGGAAAGTGCGCCGCCACCTGTCGAAGAATGCGGGGCAGGAGGTAGGGTGCGACGGTCGGGATGGCGCCGAGCTTGACCGTTCCCTGAGCGAGGGTCGTGAAATGCTGAGCGTCGTCCCGGGCCGCCGCCACTTCCTTGAGGATGAGTTGGGCGCGGGGGAGGAGGGTTTCGCCAAGAGGGGTGAGGCGCGCGCCGTGGCGGCCGCGCTGGAAAAGCGGTTCCCCCAGTTCCTCCTCCAGCTTCCGGATCTGCTGGCTGAGGGAGGGCTGGGAGACATGGCGCTGCTGGGCGGCGCGGGAGAAGTTGCCGGTGCGGGCGACCTCGACGAAATAGGCGAGTTGGTGCAGTTCCATGGATAGGCGAAGGCTATGGAAGTTGGCCGAAACCAACATTTGTCGAATCCAGCGGCAATGGCGAAGACGCCGGTCGGGTCCAAGCCCGCGGGCAGCTCGGCGCGGTGAGCGAGCGCTGACTGCGACCAGGCCGCGCCGGCGGATCGGAGCATATCGTGGGATCGGGGTCGGGCGTCGGGACGTCGCCGCACGGCTTCAGCGGGGCGCGCCGGCGGGCACCGGCGGTGGGGCGGATGACGCGGGTTTCTTGAGTGGTCGGGCGGTGTCGGCGGGCGGCGCCGCGGCGAAGGCCCTCTCCTCGATTGCTGCGGTGCGCACCCTTGCGGCCGGTCGAAAATCCCTCAGGCTGAGGCCATGGATGCGGGTGTGGCCTTTATTGCAGATCTTGCGGTAGTGCTCCTGACGGCGGCGCTGGGCGCGTGGGCGGCGCGTTCGTTGCGACTCACGGCGGTGGTCGGTTACCTTTTGGCTGGGGTGGTGGTGGGAGCGCCGGAGATCACCGTGATTCAGGTGACGGATGCTTTGCGCGTGCAGATCATCGCACAAGTGGGGCTGGTCTTCCTGATGTTCTCTATCGGGATGCGGGTGCGGCTGCGGGAGGTGAGGCGGCTCGGGTGGGGCCCGCTTGTGGCGACGGTCCTGACCGCGCTGTCGATGTTGGCTCTCGTGCGGGCGTGCAGTGGGCTGCTGGGCCTGGACCGCACGCAGGGCCTCTTTTTTGCCGCCATGCTGATGGTGAGCAGTTCGGCGATCATTGCCAAGGTGTTGTCGGAAACGGGTCGACTGCATGAGCGCGCCGGACAGCGCGCGCTCAGCCACACCCTCCTCGAGGACTTTGTGGCGGTCGTCATGCTCACCGTCCTCGGTTCGGTGGCGGCCTACGAGCAGGCCGAGGCGGGAGGCTGGGGCGCTGTCCTCCTCAGCCTCGGCAAGCTCGGGGCCTTTGTCATACTGTTCGTCGTGACGGGGCTGCTGGTGCTTCCGCGGCTCGTGCGGCGCCTCTCGCCGGGGCGCTCGTCGGAGCAGCTCGTCGTGCTCGTGGCGGGGTTGCTCTTCGGGCTCGCCTTGCTCACCGTGCTGGCGGGCTATTCGCTTGCCCTCGGCGCCTTCCTCTGTGGCTTGCTCGTGGCTGAGTTGCCGCACTCGCGGTCGCTCGAGCGGGCCTTTTCGGGCATGCGCGACATCTTTACGGCGGTCTTTTTTGTCGCCGTGGGAATGTCCATCGACCTGGGGGCAGCCTCGGGCGCGCTGGGGCTGATCGCGGTCGGCACGGTGCTGGCGCTGGCGGGGCGCTTCCTCCTTGCCGGGATGGCCTGGATGCTCACCGGAGAGGATGAGCGGACTTCGCTGCAGACGGCGCTCTACCTCACCCCGATCGGGGAGTTTTCCTTCATCATTGCGGGGCTGGGGGTGGCCAGCGGAGTGGTGCCGGAGAGTTTTCAGGCGGCGGCGGTGGGAATCGCCCTGATGACGAGTCTGCTCGCTCCCTTCGCGATGCAACGGGCGGAAAGGGTGGCGGAGGTGCTGTCGCCGGCACGCTTCAGGATCTGGCGCGACGGGTTTGCCGCCTACCGTGACCTGTGGCGGACGATCGGCCGCCGCGGCGGTTCGAACTTGCTCTGGCGCATGCTGCGGCCGCGTCTCTGGCAGGTGGGGCGGGAGCTGTTCTGGATCTCGGCCGTGCTGGTCTTCGCCCAGCCGATCTACCGCTGGGCGCAGGGGGTGGCGACGGCTGGGGAGGACCCCGCGGCCTGGCGCTGGCTGCTGCCCTGGAGCTGGCTGCTCGTGGCGGGCATGGTCCTGCCCGCGCTCGTGGCCCTCGTGCGTAACCTCGACGCGCAGGCCATGCTCGTGGCGGACTACCTCGGCATGCAGGCCGCGCGTTGGCGACGCTGGAACGCGGGCACCCTGCGCCTCCTGCGCGTTTCGTACGGTCTTGCGTTGGGCTTCTGGCTGGTGCCGCTGCTCCCCTGGGCGCAGGTTCCTTGGCTGTTTCTCGTTCTGATCCTGCTCCTCGCCGCGGGGATCCTCGCGGTGGGTTGGCGGCGCTTCATCCGTTGGCATGCCCGGGCCGAGGGGGAGTTGCGCGAACTGGTCGCGGAGGCTGCCGAAGAGGGGACGGGTGGCGTCGATCGCACGTTGTGGGAAGCGGCGGGACGAGACTGGGGGCTGCAGTTGGGCGAGGCCATCCTGCCGGAGCACTCGCGTTTCGCCGGTGCCACCCTTGGCGAACTCGGGCTGCGCGAACGGGCCGGGGTGACGGTGGTGGGCATCGAGCGGCAAGGCTGGTCCTTGCCCCAACCGGGGCCGCAGTCCGACCTGTTTCCCGGGGATGTGGTCTTTGTCGTGGGTCGGGCGGAGGAGGTCCGGCGCGCGACCGAGCTTCTCGAGGAGGAAAACGGGGCGGAGGGCTCGGCCTCGGGGGGACTGCGGCGAGCGATTCTGGCGCCGGCGAGGGTGCCTGGTGGCAGTCCCCTGATGGGCCGGACACTGGCCACCCTCAACTGGTCCCGCCTCCACGGCGTGCAGGTCGTCTCGGCCCGGCGAGGGGACGAGGAATCGGCCAACCCCGGTCCGGGCTGGCGTCTCGCCGCCGGCGATGAACTCCTTCTTGTCGGGGCTGAGGATGCCATCGCGCGCGTCGTTGCCGCCCTCGAAAACGAGGGGTGAGGCGGGGGCGGGGCGAGATGGAGGTATCGGGAAGGCGGAGGACCAGAGGGTCGCCACCAAGGCACGGAGGACGCCTTCGCATCGGCGACGCTGATTGCTGGAATGGCCCTCGTGTGGGCTGAGGCCCATCGGGCCCAGCTGGGCTATGCCAACGTCGAATTCGCGTGGCGGAGATCGAATCCCTCATTGGCTCGTTTCGGGTGCGCGATTGAGCGCGCCCGGAGTCTTCAGCTTTTCCGTTGGAGCAGCTGGCGGAAAAGTTCCTCGAGAAAGCTGGTATCGGCGGGGAGGCGGGCGAGGGCGGCGAGGGCGGCGTCGGTGTGGTGGCGGGCCGCCTCGCGGGAGGCTTCGAGGCCGTGAAGGGCGACGTAGGTGTTCTTGGCGTTGGCGGCGTCGGCCCCGACGGTCTTGCCCATGGCCTCCTCGGTGGAGGTGACGTCGAGGATGTCGTCGAGGATCTGGAAGGCGAGGCCGAGATGGCGCGCGCCATCGGTGAGGGTGGCGAGGGCGGACTCGTCGGCCGTCGTGCAGAGCAGCCCCATGCGGCAGGCGGCCTCGATGAGGGCGGCGGTCTTGGAGAGGTGAATGTAGTCGAGATCCCCGGCGGAGATCTGCCGGTCCTCGGCGGCGGTGTCCTCCGCCTGTCCTCCGATGAGGCGACGGCTACCGGCGGCTTCGCCGAGTTCGGCGACGAGGCGCAGGCCGATCTCCGGTGTATCGAGATACTCCCGACCGAGGAGGGCAAAGGCTTCAGTGAGGAGGGCGTCGCCGGCGAGAATCGCGGTCACCTCGTCGTAGGCCTTGTGAAGGGTCGGGCGACCGCGGCGCAGGTCGCTGTCATCCATCGCCGGAAGGTCGTCGTGGATCAGGCTGTAGGTATGAAGGAGTTCTATCGCGAGAGCCGCGGGGAGGGGGTCGGCGCGCCGGGGAAAAAGCGCGCCGGCAGCGAGGACAAGGACCGGTCGGAGGCGTTTGCCGCCCGCCTCGAGGCTCTGGTGCATGGCTTCGTGGAGGCGAGCGGGGCGGCTCCCGGGGGGCGGAAGGGCGGCCGACAGGGAGGCTTCAATACGGTTGCGGTAGGCCTCGAGAGTTGTGGGGAAATCCATGATTGTGAAGGCGGAGGGTAGATACCACTGTGACTCCTCATGCCAAGGATCGAAAGCCTGAGTCGCGAGGTGTGGAAGGACAACGAGTTCCGCTTCAAATGGGTCCTGGGGGGGGTGCTCGGCTCGATTCCCCTGTTGAACCTCCTCGTCCTGGGCTACTTCCTGCGCTACGCGCGGCAGTTGCGCCACGGGGGTGACCTGCACTTGCCGGAGTGGGACAACTGGGGCGACCTGCTCCTCGACGGAGTCCGCATGCTCGTCCTCCAGCTGGTCTTTCTCGGGTTGCCGGTGCTCGCCGGTCTGATCGTTTCGAGTCTGCTTTCCTGGCTGCTCACGGCGCTCTATCTGGGCTTTTTCGGCAGCACGGTGGCGTGGCTGTTCTTTTTCGGGGCGATGGGCCTGGGCTTGCTCCTGTGGTCGGCGGCGCTGCAGCGCTACCTGCCCTCGCAGGACTGGGGGCGCGTCTTCGATCTGCCGGCGGTCTGGGGCACGGCGCTGCGCATGTTGCCTGCGATGGTTGTGCCGACGCTCTGCTTTTGGGGACTGATGTTCATTGGCTGGCCCCTTCTCGGTTTCACCTTTTTCCTTGGCTTCGGGCCCTACGTGGCCTACGGGACAGCGGCTTACATGAAGCGCCAGCAGCTCCCGATGAGCTGAGTTGCGCCCAGTATCGAGCCAGATTTTTTCAACGGTACCATCATGCCGACTTACGAGTATTGCTGCCAGTCCTGTGGAGAGGACTTTGAAGTGTTTCACGCCATGAGCGCCAACCCGTTGACCGATTGCGATCGGTGCGGGGCGGAGGGCACGGTGAAGCGGCGCATTGGCCGCGGCGCGGGCATCATCTTCAAGGGCTCGGGCTTCTATGAGACCGACTTCAAGGACAAGCCGAAGAAGCCCGCCGAGGGCGGCGAAAAGTCGGACAAGACGGAGAAGGGGGAGAAGCCGAAGGACGCGGCTGCCACCGCCACGGCGACGAGCGATGCAAAGGCTGGTAAAAAGGAAGCCGCCGGCACTGCGCCCTCGACCTCGAAGGCGTCGGCGGAGTAGCGTGGCACGTAATGTCGCGTGCTGAATCCCCGCTTCGAAATCGCTCGCTCCAGTTGTCCGTCGTCATCGGAGCAGGGTTCGCTCTGCTCGGCGTCTTGTTGGGGTTCATCAGCCTTGCCTCGCAGTCGGTGCAGGAGGTTCGCGAACTGCCGCCGGAGGACGTGCGCGATGCTCGCCAGGTGTATTTCGTCAAAGGGGTCGAGGCGCCGGCCGCCACTGGCTGGCGCACCGTGCGCACCGCGCTCGAGGAGGAGACGCCGGGGCAATACACCCTCACGGAGGGTGAACTCAACGCTTGGGCCCGATCCCAGATGGTCGTTGAACGCCCGCGAGGGCCCACCGCGGAGGGAGCGGAAGGTTCGGCCCCGACTTCGCTCCTGGGCTTGAGCGTCCATGTCTCGGGACTGAATTTCAACCTCGAGGGCGACCGGCTGCAGATGGGAGCCTATGTCGAGTTTCCCAGTCTCGCCCGGGGCAAGCGCATCATTTACCAGGTC
>JBKHAU010000080.1:0-8557 GCA_046542725.1 Opitutales bacterium | reverse complement strand
AGGGGGCTGCCGGACCAGTCGACGAGGCGCGGCCTCAGTGCAGGTCGCCGCGCTGCCCCGCCGGGCGCTCGCGCAGTTCGTGCGGGAGAATGGCGTAGTAGAGCCCGGTCCAGAGCTTTTTCGTGAAGCGAAAAGTGACGATCGGCAAAATGACGACGCCGGCCACGCCGACCGCGCCGGCGGTGAGCGGCCCCAGCACCCCGAAGAGCGCGAGCAGCACCACTGGCAGCACCCAAACGACACAGGCGAGGGCGTAGGCGAGGGGGACGCTGCCGTAGCTCCAACCGTCCTCCATTTCGAGGGGAAGGCCGCAATGCGGGCACCGCTCGTGCAGCCGGTAGGGACTGCGGAACAGATCGGGGGCGGCGCAGCGCGGGCAGCGACCGCTTGTCCCACGGCGGAGGGCGGTCCAGCGATCGACGGGGGGAGGGGGACGGGGCGATGGTGGGGTCGGGGGCACGGGCAGGCTCGGAGCCTGACGCGCTCAGCCCCCCGCCGGCAACGCCTTTTCCTTTTCGAGG
Organism: Opitutales bacterium; assembly: GCA_046542725.1. Classification (GTDB taxonomy): domain Bacteria; phylum Verrucomicrobiota; class Verrucomicrobiia; order Opitutales; family Oceanipulchritudinaceae; genus CAWVVV01. The sequence goes on along the minus strand of JBKHAU010000080.1, from coordinate 8,036 downwards.
AGGGCCGGGATGGTGCGGTTGCGATGGGCGAAAATCTGTTTCACCTGCCGCTGGATAAAGGGGTAGGCGAGGTCGCCGAGGGGCGTGAACGGCAGCTCGTAGCGCACGAGGTCGGTCATGAGCGTTCCCCCGTCCTCCGTGCGGCGAAAACTGTGGCGATGGATCCATGTCTTGTAGGGTCCCTTGATCTGCTCGTCGACGAACTGGTGGGGAGGGTTCCAGACCGCGATGAGGGTGCGCCAGCGCATCGGCAGGCCGTGCAGGCGGATGCGGTAGTCGATGATCGTGTCCTCGCCCATCGCAATGGGGAGGGGCGTGAGAATGCGAAAGCCGAGGGCGTCGGGCGTGATCGCCTCGAGGTTCTCCGCCCGGGAGAAGAACTCGAAGACGGTCTCGATGTCATGGGCGAGCTTCAGCTCGGTGCGTAGAGAGTGCCACATGGGTGGCTATTCTGGCAGCAATTGGAGGATTTGCCACAGATCGGTGAGGATTGCCTCGGGGCGCACCCCGGCCAGCGCTGGATCTTCGCGCCGCCAGCGCAGGGAGCGCTCGTCGCCAGCGAAAAGTGCGGTGCGGAAGCCGAGCTGCCCGGCCGGCCAGATGTCGTTGCGCAGGTCATTGCCCACGTAGAGGGCTTCCTCGGGCGCGATGCCACGCGCCGCAAGGGCGTCGCGCAGCTTGGCGTAGAGCGCGGTGGAGGGCTTGCCTTCGCGCTCGCGGTAGGACCAGACGCAGCAGTCGAGGGAGAAGCCGAGCCCGCCGAGCGGGGCTCCGAGGAAGGCCGGAAACATCGCCCGCGAGTAGAATTGCGCGTTGGAGACAATCCCGAGGGCGAGTCCCCGCTCGCGCAGGGCGGCGAGGGTGGGCGCGAGGTGCGGCATGGGCCAGACGGGGTTGACCCGCGTCTCGTAATCCATGGCGAGACGGGCGAGCGCCTCCCCCTCTGGCTGGTCAAAGGTCAGTCCATCGACCGCGAGTTCAGCGAGGAAACGGTGCCAGACCTCGCGGATCTCGACCTCGGGGAACTCGACGCCCTCGTCCCGCCGTTCTTCCTGGGCCGCCCGGATGGCGCCGTGGAAGCGATCGGCCAGACCGATGTCGGTGGGGATGTTGGCGATGCCGGCGTTGGCCAGGGCAGCGCGCAGGAGGGGGCCACGATCCTCGTTGTCGGCCAGGCTGATGTCGCCCGTGCCGGAGATGAAGAGGGTGCCGTAGATGTCGAAGATGACCGCACGCAGCCCTTCGAGGACCGGGAGCAGCGGCGCCTCGGGGGTGGGCAACGGCTCCAGCGGTCGCGCCGTGCGCTGGAACAGCCGGACCCGCTCCACCATGTGGGCCGGGAGGGGAGAAACGGGAGCCGGCGCGCCCGTGAGTGTCGGCCAATCCGGGGGAATGCGCTCCTCATCGGCCTCGATGAGGTCGAAGGAGGTCTCGAGCGAGCCGTCGTCGTCGAGGCCGGCCGCCTCGGAGAGACGCGAGAGCTGGGGAGTGAGGTCGTCCTGCCAGCCACGCTTGCGCAGAAACTCGTTGAAGGCGAATTGCAGCTCGGCGTTGGGCCACTTGCCCTGGACCCGGATCCAGGCGAGCGCGGCGGCGTCATCGAGACCGTTGTCCAAAACGGTGCGGCGGAGAGCCTGATAGTCCAGCTCGAGGGCGGCGCAGAGGCGCCCGTCGAAGCCTCGTCCGAGCAGCGGATGGTAGTCCTCCGGCAGTCGCCCGGAGGCAGACAGGCGGATCTTGTCGAGGAGGCGGGGGAGGTAGCGGAGACCGTCGAGTGCTTCGTAGGGACTGCGGAGGCCGTCGACATGCATGAAAAGAGCTATGTCGTCGCCGCTTCGCGGATGCAAGCAGGCTCCCCCTCCTCGCGTCCCTTGCGATTGGTCGCCTCCAGAAGAAGCCGCTTCTGCAGGTCCTGCGAAATGTAGCGTTCGCCCTGCAGGGCGCAAGGAATGGCCTGCCGGATGATGTGGCGGACCGAGTCGGTCGTTTTGTCGATGAGGCCGCTCACGCCCATCCTGAGCGCTTCGGTCGCGCGCCGCCGACTGATACAGCCCGAAATGAGGACAAGGGAGAGCTCGGGCAGCTTGGCGTGGAGGACGCAAGCGACTTCGAGGCCCGTGTAGTGCGGCATCTCGATATCGAGGAGCACGACGTCGGGCTTGTGCTTGATCGCCTGCTGGATCGCCTCGCGCCCGTTGTCGACAGCCGCCACGACCTGAAAGCCGCTTTGCTCGCAGCCGGTCACGAGGATCTCGCGAAACATGGAATCGTCCTCCGCGATCAGGACCTTGCGGTTGGTAAACAGCATCATCGCGCTTTCGTCTATCGCTCCACAGAAGTGCCCTGCCCACTGTTTTCCGCCGCGGAGGAGCGGCTGTATGGCATTTTTACATCACGTTTATCCCGTTTGGTGGAAGTGCCGGAGGCGATTGCGTTTTTGCGCCAGTCATGCCCCATCGGGTTCATGCCGTTGAAAGTGCTGATGCTTTCTCTCCTCTCGCTGGTTGTGCTCGGTGCGGCGGAGGCCTCGTGGATCGACCCTTGGAAAACGTGGGAAGGACCGGACGAGCAGTCGTGGGTCATCACCGCCACCTTCAAGGACAGCGACGAGGACGCCGTCTATGCCGCCCAGCGGGCTTGGCGACGCCGTTTTGGGGAGGACTCCCGGTGGCTTCTCGGTTGGGAAGTCGGAGCGGGCGTGGCCGACTCGGGCAAGTACGAGCAAGTCGGTGCCCTCGCTACCCTCGATCTCGTACTCAAACGTGAACTCTGGACCTATGGCCCGCTCGACCTCGGCTTCAACGGGATCGCCGGCCTCCAGCTCCACACGATCGATTTTCCCGGCGGGAGTTTCTACAACGGTCGGCTCGGGCTCTACTTTGACCTCGGCTGGGCCTTTTCGGCAACGCGGGCGATCGAGTTGCGCGCAGGCTACCTCCACATTTCCAACGCCAATCTTGGCCATGCGAATGAAGGCCTCGACGCCATCTGGCTCGGCGCTGGTCTTCGCTGGTAGTCGACCCGTGGCCGCGCGCCGCCGCCTCACGAGGAGGGGTTGTCCGCGCGCTGAAGGCGCTCCAGAGCGGCCGCCTCGTGCGCTTTGAGCGCGGCGTAGTCCAGTTCGGCAGCGCTCTCATCGGTGGGCGTGCCGACAAATTCGAGGGCAAGGCCAGTGTCGCGAAACTCCCGCTGGAACACGTAGCGCGCGCGGGCCAAGTGGTAGTCGGAGGTGATGACGGTGGCGGCCCGCAGCCCGCTGGCGAGGGCGATGGGCTTGGCGAGGGCGGCGTCCTCGAGCGTGTTGAGGCTCTCGGCGAAGGGCAGGAAGGCCTCCGCGGGGATCCCCCGCACCCGGAGCGCGTCCTGCAAATAGGCGGCGTGGGGCCGCGCGGTGCGATTGAAGTGTTCCCCGTAGCCGCCCGTCAGGAGGATCAACCAGTCGGGATGGCGGGACCACTGCCGCCAGGCTTCCTCGCAGCGCGCACGGGCGGGAGCATAGAGCCCGCCGTCGTCGCGATTGGGCGAACCGAGGACGATGAGGATGCGCGGATCCGAAGACATCGCCTCAAACTTCGCTCATGGCGTCCGGCCGTGGCAATCTCTTGCGCTCCATGGAGGGGTTCGGCCGCACGACCTGAGCGCCCGAGCACGCCCGGGGGGAAAGCGCTTGACTCACCCTGCCGGCCGATCTTTGGTCTGCGGTTTTTCCTCACATCCAAGAGAAGATCATGGCACTGAAAATTCGTCTGCAGCGCGGGGGCGCCACGCACGCCCCGCATTACCGTGTGGTGGTGGCCGACTCGCGCGCCCGTCGCGACGGCCGTTTTGTGGAGAAGGTCGGCACCTACGACCCGCGCAACAAGCACGCCGAACTCCAGGAAAACCTCAACCTCGAGCGTATCGAATACTGGATCGGAGTTGGCGCCCAGCCGACCGATACGGTTCGTGCGATGGTCAAGCGCGCCCGCCGCGCGGCCAAGGCCGAGGCCCCGGCCGAAGCGACCGCCGAGGCCTAGTCCTCGAGTTCCCCAGCCGCGAGCCCTCCTCGCGAACGAAGCGCCGCGCCGCCCCCTCGTGCCATGATCAACGGCCTGCGCTTCGATGTCCTCACCCTGTTTCCCGAGATGCTCGGCGGCTTTGTGGCGTCCAGCATGGTAGGGAGAGCGGTCAAGCAGGGCCTCATCGAGGTGGGGCTGCACAACCTACGCGACTGGGCCACGGGCAAGTGGAAGGTGACCGATGACCGCCCTTTCGGTGGCGGCGCCGGCATGCTCCTCAAGCCCGAGCCGCTTTTCGCCGCGATCGACGAACTGCGCACACCCGAGGCCGTCGTGGTTTACCTCTCTCCCGATGGGGAGCGCCTCAGTACTCCGCTCGCCCGCGAGCTGTCGCACGAGAAGTACCTGGTCCTCGTGAGCGGACACTATGAAGGCATCGACGAGCGCGTGCGCGAAGCTCGCATCGACCGGGAAATCAGCATTGGTGACTACGTCTTGACCAATGGCACGCTGCCCGCCGCGGTCCTCATCGATGCCGTTTCCCGACAGATTCCAGGCGTTTTGGGCGAGGAAAAGTCCTTGACGCAGGATTCCTTCAGCAGCACTTTTCTCGGTTTTCCTCAATACACGCGTCCCGTCGAATACGCCGGGATGCGGGTGCCCGAGGTCCTCCTCTCCGGTAACCATGCCGCCATCCAACAATGGCGGCGAGAGCGCCAAATCGAGCGGACTCGCCAGCGCCGACCCGATTTACTTTCCACCGACAACCCGTCATGAATCCGATCCTCAAAGACATCTCCGACGCCCAGCTCAAGGACGACCGCAACCACTTTAAGGTCGGTGACGGCGTGCGCGTGCACACCCGCGTGCGTGAAGGTAACAAGGAGCGCATCCAGGTCTTTCCTGGCATCGTTATCGCGCGCAAGGGCGGAGGCATCCAGGAGACCTTCACGGTGCGCCGCATCAGCTTCGGCGAGGGCGTGGAGCGCGTCTTTCCCGTTCACAGTCCGAACATCGAGAAGGTCGAAGTCGACCGCGAGTCCGTCACCATGCGCGCCCGCATGTATTATCTCCGCGACCGCATCGGCAAGGCCGCGAACAAGGTGAAGGAAAAGCGCCTCGTCGAAGCGGCCAACCGCGGCTAGGGCTGACGCCCCCCACCTTCGCTTACCACAGCATTTTTCCCAGACGCCCGGACTTAGCCGGGCGTTTCTTTTTGCCGCGCCCGGGCAAGGGAGAGGTCTGGCCGAAGGGCACCGGCGGCCGCCGCGAGCTGTGCGTGGGAAGACAGCCCATGGCAATGCACTGACCCTCCAAACAGGAATCGTATCGGAGGCGTCCGCGCCGGATGACGGGAAAGATCGGCACAGTCTGATGCGTGCACGGAATTACGTCGACGCAGACGCATCAGGCATGACCGGTGAAGGCCAGTGCAAGGAGTGCGCGGGCGACGAGTGGGCTCCAAAAGTCTCCGGCGACGCGTTTCTTTCTGCAAAAGAAACGGCCGCGGGAGGGAATCGGCGTCATCGGCGAAATCCGTGTTGAAACTTCAGCGCTGCGCTCGAGCGGTGGCTGAGGTCGCGGTTCGCGCAGCGTTGGCCATTCAAAACTCCCGGTGGCCCGGCGCCGAGTTCACCGTGTCCCGACGTGCTTCAAAGGGGATTGAATCGAGCCCTATTCGACTGATCGGTCGGTCGGTCGACCGAGTTGCTTGTAGAGGTCGCGGCGCGCGCTCTTGTCCCCTTCGATGATCTTGTGGGCGTAGGCCGCGACGCGGCTCGCGGCCTCACGGGGAACGACGACGATACCGTCGCCGTCGGCCACGACCACATCGCCGGGCTGGACCTGCACGCCGCCGACGACGATGGGGAGATTGACCGACTCCATCTCGTTGCGTCCCGGACGGATGCCTCGACCTGGGCCGCGGTAGTAGAGGGGGATTCGCTGGGTGATGATCTCGTCGGTGTCGCGAGCGGTGCTGTCGGTGACGACCCCGACGGCGCCGGCGAGGATCCAGGCCATGATGTTGGCGGAACCGATCGATCCGACGTCGTTGTCCGCATCGTCGATGACGAGGACGGAGCCCTCGCGCAGAAGGGGGACAAAGGGCTCGGAGGACTGCTCGTTGTACCAGCGTCCCGCCCAAGCGTCGTATTCGTCCTCGGGCATGACGCCGGGAAGAGGATCGTTGGCCGGCATGTAGCGGGCGGTCACCGCGATGCCGATGAAGCGGTGGGCGTAGGTCTCGGCGTCTTTCCAGAGGGGATGGATGGCGGGGTCGACGAGCATGTTGCCCATGAAGCCGAGGGCATCGAGGCCGTCCGAGACGTCTGCCACCCGCAGACCTTCGAACTCGGCGAGGATGGCCTGGTCCTCTTCGAGGGTGTAGACGGCGGTGGGGATGAAGCGCTCGCCGTCAACGAGGTCTTGATGCGTCGCCTGCTGGGCAATGGCAAGGGCTGGGGCGAGCAGGGCGAGGGGTAGGATGAAGCGGGGATTTTTCATTGCTAATGTATGGAGTGGGGGAGTTTGGGATAATGGGTTTAGAAAAATTGAAGTGAAGCGACAGGCCTTCAAGCGCTTACTCGGTGGCGCTGGCGGAAGTCACGCGGGGTCTCGCCGGTGAGGCGCTTGAACATGACGCTGAGATACTCCGGGTGCTCGAAGCCGGTGAGTTCGGCAATCTCCCCGAGGGGCTTGTCCGTCTCGAGGAGATACTGCTTCGTGCGGCGAATCTTGATGTTGCGTATCTCCTCTTGCGGCGTGCGGCGAAGGATCTTGCGAAAGCGGCGCTCGAGCAGGCTCCGACTCACCGAGACTCGTCGCGCAAGTTCGTCCACGCGGAGCTGCTGGCAGGCCTCCTCGCGAATGATGCGCACGGCCTTGGCGATGGCGGGGTCTTCGATCGCGACGGCATCGGTTGAGCGACGCACGACGACCTGGCGAGGCTCGATCGGGGTCTCGGCGGGCACTGTCTTGCCGTCCAATTGAGCATGCAGGATACGGGCGGCGGCGTGGCCCCACTCGAGCGCATTGAGGTCTACGCTCGAGAGCGGCGGATGGCTCAATTCCGCACGCACGGTTTCATTGTTGGCGCCCAGCACGGCGAGCTCGTCGGGGATGCGCAACTCGGCCTCCTGCGCGGCTTCGATCACTTGGAGCGCGCGCAGATCGTTGCAGGCAAAGAGCCCGCAAGGCACCGGCAGGGTTTTCAACCAGGCCCGGATGGCTGCCTTTTCGCTCAGATCCCACTCTGGGTTGAGTTCGTTGAAATAGGGGGTTTCGAAGAGTGCGGACTGCTCGCCGGCCGCCTCCACCGCTTCGATGAAACCGTCCCGTCGCTCGCAGGACCAGAGTTCATTGCCAAGACCGCAAAAGGCGAAATGTGCGAAGCCGCGGTCGAGAAAGTGCTCTGCTGCCATGTGACCCGCGGCGCGGTTGTCAGGGCGCACCTTGGGCACGCCGGCGAGCGGAGGCCGTGAGTCATCGAGATCGACGCACGGAATCTTCCGCTCGAGGCAGGCGCGCAGAACCGCTTCGTCGCGATGGCGACAGATCACACCGTCCCACGACTTGCGCAGGAGCCACGCTGGGTCCTGCACCGCCATCGCCCGGTCATCGAGAAAAAACACCCAGTCGGCGTGCTGGCGCTCGTAGGCCGCGATGCCCTTCAAAACGGCGGTGTTCTCCTCCTGGCGTGTCTGCAGGACGAGGGCGACCGACTTCGCTTTCGGGAGGGGCATGAGGGCTGGGGGAGCGGTGCGGTGGCCGGACGGCGACAAGGCAATGCCGACCCGTCCGCAAGTATCGATCAAGGAAGCGGAACGCTCTGAGGTCAACCGCTTGGAGCTGCCTGCGAGGCCCAAAACTTCGGTGCTGCAGGTCCCTTTCCGCCGGTCGGCAAGGGCTCCCGCGGACGACGCCCGGGGGCACAGAATGGGGTGGCTAACGGGACTTGAACAATGTACCGACCTGAAGGCGGCTTGAATACTACATCGGACGCAATCGAACACAGTTGACATAACGGTGCAAGTGTAA
>JBKHAU010000079.1:0-8605 GCA_046542725.1 Opitutales bacterium | reverse complement strand
TAGGTGATGTTGAGGGCATCGAGCTGCTTGGCGTAGGGACGGTCGGGCACACTTGTCTCGACCCCTTCGACGGCCACCCCGGGGAGCGGGCCTTCGACGTCCTGGTCGAGCCCATCATGGTAGAAGCGGATGTCCATCGGACCGGCCTCGGGCGACCAGATCCAGAGGGTGACCTCGGCCGCCTCGGTGGCGGCGGCGCGCACGTCGAGCTGGGTGGGGTGAAGCTGCCAGAAGTCGCGCATGCCGAAGGCCATGCCGCCCGTCACTCCGCCGACATAGCCGAAGCCGGGAGCGCGCTGGCCCTGGGCGCTGGGGATCCACGCATGGCCCGGCTTGGTCCGCTTCTCGAGGGTGAAGCCGTTCGCGTTGAGCTGGGAAAGGGAGAAGTCGCTCCAGGTCGGAATCCAATGCACGCGCGTGCTCACCGCCTCGTTCCAACTTTGGATCGGCGGCACCTCTTCGCCCGCGATCTGCGCCGCGCGCACGGCCTCGCCGGGGTCGCGGCGCAGGCCGGTGAGTCCCTGCACGGACTCGCCCCAGAGGCCGCGATCCTGCCCGCCGAAGCGCAGGTGCCGGTTGTAGAGCTCATCGCGCATCGGCACGGCAAAGCGCACCCCGAGGCCGCGGATGAAGTCTTCCTCCTCGTTGCCGTCGAAAATGAAGGTGTGGGCCATGCGCACGGCCTCGCTCCCGGCATGGAAATACAGCCGTACGGTGAAGGGCAGCCACGCGCGCCCGGTCTCGGTGACGTGCTGCCCGGTGAGCTTCACGACCGCGCGCACCGGCCCGTCCTGCTCCACCACGGCATCGTCGATGCGGCTGGTGAAGGCCTCCACCGCGGCGTCGCGCTCGGTCGAGCCCTGGCGCAGGCCGGTCAGCCGGCCGTGCTCGAGGACGGGGCGTCCGTCGCGCTCGAGCGACGCGATGAGGTCCTCGCCGGAGCGGCCAAGGCGTGCCCGCACGGCCTGGGCGGGGGCCTTGGGCGCGCCCGCTTCGATCGTGTAGTGATTCGTGAGGGGGGCGTCGGGTGCGATCGCGTGGCCGGTCCACTTCAGGCTGCCGTCGGGCCAGTAGGCGGTCGGCCAGGTCTGCACGGGCACACTCTCGCCGGAGGCCGCCTTGAGGGCGAAGGTCGTCCCCTTGGCGTGCTCGCCGCGTGGCCAGGCCACCCCCCAGGCCGTGCCCGGCTGGGCCGCCGGCGTGCCCTCGAGCCAGCGGAGCTGGGGCGGGCCCTTGGGCGGGTTGGCCGGGCGCTCGACGGGTTTGAACTGCGCGCCGTGCGCAAGGAAGGGGGTGGCGGCACCGAGGAGGGAGGTGGTCTTGAGGAAGTCGCGTCGGGTAATCATGGGTCGGGGTTGGGGAAAGTGATCAAGGGCCGCCGAGGGCGGGTCGCGCCGGCGGACTCAGGCGCTCGAGGCGAGGGCCGGACGGAAACCGGCGGCACGGAGGGAACAGCCTGCGCGCAAGGCGCGGTCAAAAAACGCTTCGAGCCCGCGGATCGAGGGAATGGGATGGGCATGCCCCTTGACGTCGCACCAGTCAATCGTGTCCCCGTCGACCGTGTGGATCGCGTGGTCGCGGTGGAGGGCATCGATGAGACGCGTGTGCTCGATCGCAATATCCGTCCCGCAGACCGGCTCGTCGGGCTTCTCGAGCCGTCTCAAGACGGCGTCCATCATGCCGCGCCGCGACTCCTCGGGGCCCGATACGGGGCGGCGCGTCTCGGGGCCGCCGCGCGGAGCAAGGTGGCAATCCTGCCCGTGCCGCCAACCAGCGGTGCCCGCTTCGCCCGTCAGATGGATCTCGGGCTCACGGTAGCCCGCGCAGGCATGGCTCACGCCAAACCAGAAGTCGGTCCCGCCCGGGCTCTGCGCCGTCACGACGGCCGTATCGAAACTCTCGATACAATGTGCGCGGTAGAGCTCGGCGCCGGTCACGGTGGCCTCGGCCGAGCGGCGCGGCGCGGGACCGGCCAGAAAGAGCGCGAGGTTCACAAAGTGCGCAAACGCATTGTTGAGGGGGGAGTCATGCGCCACGGCACCGTCGACCTGCAGCCGCCCGGCCCAGTGGTTGCGAGCATAATAGGCTTCGGAGCGGGGCCACAGCCCGATCACGCGGACCGACTGAAGGCGCCCAATGGCGCCGGCGAGGAGCTGCTCCTTCATCCATGCAAGCGCCTCGGCGTAGAGATCCTGATAGCCAAGGGCGACCCAGCGACCGGTCTCCCGCTCGCACGCCCGTACCGCCTCGGCGTCGGCCAGGCAGCCGGCAAGGGGCTTCTCCACGAGGACATGCGCACCCGCGCGGAGGGCATCGCAGGTCATGCGGGCATGCCACTGGATCCCAGTGGGGATGACGCACAGCCGCATCCCCTCTCCCTCGGCCGCAAGCATGGCGTCAAAGCTCGCGTAGACCCGCACCCCACTCTCCTCCAAGGCGCGCGCGCGGGCCTGCTCCTTCTCCGCGGGAACCACCACCACCGAGGTCCAATCGATCCGCTCCCGAAAGGCCGCAGACTTAAGCAGATCGACATACACCCGCGCATACCCGGAAATGCCGACAAGGCACACGGGAAAGCGAAGGTAAGGGCGGGGCTGAGTCATCGATGCGTCAACTCGGGAAAGGAACAGGGCCTCTCGAAGGGTTGGGGAGAGCACACTGGCAAGGGGCGGCAGCCGGTGACAAAAGCGACCGTGTGACACTCTCCCGAAGGAGCGATGCAGCCGCAATCTGACAGTAAGACTAGATTGCCCTCGCGAGTTGCATCACCTTCAGAGATGAAATGCAGCGCAATTGCACGCCTGTCGTGCGTTGAACGTCAGACAGGTACTCCCATACCTCCAGTCAACACTTACCCCACTGCTTCGATGGCAATTTCATCGGTCCGAGAACTGGCCCGTTCCCTGGGCATATCCCACACCACCGTCTCCGACGCCCTGCGCAACAGTCCGCGCGTGCGCAAGGAGACCCGAGAACGCGTCCAGCGCGCCGCGCGGGAAGCCGGCTACCACTACAACCCTCTCGCGGGCGCCCTCATGTCGGAGATGCGCCGCTCCGGGGTGGGCACCTTCCGCGGGGTGCTCGCGGTCGTGGACCTCGAGAGCGAGGCCCAGCGGATGGAATTTTCCCAGCGCTACCACCGCGAGATCGTGGCGGGGTGCGAGAGCGCCGCGGAGACCCTCGGCTTCAAGATCGAGCGTTTCGTGCTCGGACGCGATCACCTCTCGGTCGCGCGGCTCGGCGGCATCCTGCGCTCGCGCGGGATCAGCGGGCTGATCGTGCTCCCGGCGGGCGCCTCGCCCGATATCGCGGAACTCGACTGGAAGCATTTTGCCGGCCTCTACACCGACTACATCATCGAGCATCCGCCCCTCGACTCGGTCTGTTCCGACCACTTTCGCTCGATGGTCCTGGCCCTGCAGAAGCTGCAGGAATACGGCTATCAGCGGCCCGGCCTGGTCCTCGAAGACGCGCATGACCGCCGCCTTCTCTACCGATGGGAGGCCGCCTTCAGCATGTATCAGGAGCACCACGACATTTTTGAGCGGATCTCCCCTCTCATCGTCTCCGATTGCACGCAGCCGCAGTTCACCCGCTGGTTCAAGCGTCACGAGCCCGATGTCGTCCTCTCGCACCGTCACGAGATCATGAACTGGATGGAGGAGGCGGGCGCCAAGCTGCCCGAGACGCACGGTTTCTGCTGCCTGAATGTGCTCATGAGCCCGCGCGAAAGCGCCGGCCTGGACCTGCAGCCCCGGCTCATCGGTGCCCGGGCGACGGAGGCGCTGGTCGCCCAGCTCCACCGCAACGAGTATGGCGTCCCGGCGACCGCTTCGACGATCACGATCCCGGCGGCCTGGCGCGATGGCCCGACGATCGCACGTCGCGTCCGCAAGGGTGACCGCGCGGCGATGACGCCGGCGATGGCCGCTTGCTGAGTTGAGCGCCCGTGCGTGACCCCGGGGGGCCTTCCTTGACTGTAAGGTATGGTTCGCGTGGCCCGCGCATGCGCCCGATCCTACCGCTTTTCCGATGATACCCCGATCCCGTCTCCTCCCCGCGCCGGGCCTTTGTGCGGCCTCGACCGCGTTTTGGCCAGGAGCGTGGGCCGCCTGTCGGCCCCTCCTGAGGTGGGCCCGCGAATAGTCGACGCCATGCCCGCCCTCGAAGACATCCGCCTGCGCGACCCGTTCGTCCTGCCCGCGACGGAAGCGGAGGTGTATTATCTTTTTGGGACGACTGATCCGGACTGCTGGGGACCGACGGGAATCGGCTTCGACGCCTACCGTAGCCGGGACCTCCGCCACTGGGACGGGCCGTTTCCCGCCTTCCGGCCGCCCGCCCGCTTTTGGGCGACGCATCACTTCTGGGCTCCGGAGGTGCATGCGCATGCAGGCCGTTACTACATGCTCGCGAGCTTCAAGGCGGAAGGCCGCCACCGCGGCACCGCCGTGCTCGTGGCCGACGAGCCGCTTGGCCCCTACCACCCGCACAGCGACGGCCCGGTCACGCCCCCGGGCTGGGAGAGCCTCGACGGGACCCTGCATTGGGAGGATGGTCGACCATGGCTCGTCTTCTGCCACGAGTGGACGCAACTCGAAGATGGCGCCATCGCGGTGCTCTCGCTCGCACCCGATCTGCGCGCCGCCTCGGGGAAGGCGCTCGAGCTCTTTCGCGGCTCGGCCGCCCCGTGGAGCGGCGAGTCCGCCCAGCCGGGGCGCCATGTGACGGATGGGCCCTGGCTCCACCGCATGCCGGACGGCACCCTGCTCCTGCTCTGGTCGACGATCGGGGAGAGCGGCTACACTCTCGGCTGCGCCCGCTCTGCCTCCGGCTCCGTCCATGGCCCGTGGAGGCAGGACCCCACCCCGCTCTTTCGGAGGGATGGCGGTCATGGCATGCTCTTTCGCACCTTCGAGGGGCAGCTCGCGCTCGCCCTTCACCAGCCCAACCAGTCGCCCCGCGAGCGCCCCCGCTTCTTTTTTGTCGGGGAGCAAAAGGACCGCCTCGATGTGCGCGGGCCGCTTTTTCCCTCCGATGATTCCGACACCGCCCAAGCGAGGCGTGGTCCATAGCCCTTCCCACCATGTACATACGTCGTTTCCTCCTCCCCCTTCTTGTCCTCCTTCCCATGGCCCTCTCCGCCGACCCCTGGCCCAACCCGTTCATTCCCCAGCGTGCCGACCCGTGGATCGTGCAGCACGAGGGGCGCTCCTACTTCATCGCCACCGTGCCGGCCTTCGACCGGCTCGAAATGCGGGCGGCCGACAGCCTCGAGGCTCTGCCCGCGGCGGAGCCGGTGACGATCTGGCGCGCCCATGAATCCGGTCCGATGGCGCAGCCCATCTGGGCTCCCGAGCTGCACCGTTGGGAGGGCAAGTGGTACATCCAGTTCGCCGCCGGCGAGACCGGCAAAGAGGGCTGGTCGATCCGCATGTATGTGCTCGAAAACAGCTCGTCCGATCCCCTTGCCGGGGAATGGGTCGAGAAAGGCCGGGTCGGCCCGACCTGGGATACGTTTTCGCTCGATGCGACGATGTTCGAGCACGGTGGCACATCCTACCTCGTCTGGGCGCAGCACAAGCCGGGCTTCGACGGCAACACCCAGCTCTTCATCGCGCCGCTCGAGAACCCCTGGACGCTCGCGGGCGAGCCGGTGATGTTGACCGAGCCCCGCTTCGAGTGGGAGACACGCGGCTACAAGGTCAACGAGGGCGCCGCCGTCATCAAGCGCCACGGCCGCGTCTTCATCACCTACTCCGCCAGTGCGACGAACCACGACTACGCCATGGGCCTGCTCTGGGCCGATGAGGAGGCCGATCTGCTCGACCCCGCGAGCTGGCACAAGTCGCCGGGGCCGGTCTTTGTCTCCTCGCCGGAGAACAGCATGTATGGCCCCGGGCACAATGGCTTCACGACCGATGCGGAGGGCAGCGACGTGCTCGTGTATCACGCCCGCAACTACCTGGAACTGCGCGGCAGTCCCCTTTCCGACGGCAACCGCCATGCCCGCCTGATGCGCTTCGGTTGGACGGAGGACGGTTTCCCCGATTTCGGTCAGCCGCGCCCCGACACCGCGGGCAAAGTCGCGGCCCGCCCGCTCTACCGCGATCCGGTGCATGACGGCGCGGCGGATCCGGTCGTGATCTGGAACCCCGACCGGGCGCGCTGGTGGATGTTCTACACCAACCGGCGGGCCAACGTGGAGGGCGCCGACGGCGTCGAGTGGGTCCACGGCACGCGCATCGGCATCGCCGAGTCGAGCGATCTCGGGGCCACCTGGACCTACCTCGGCACGGCCGAGATCGACGTGCCGGCGGAACTCGGCGGCGAGGGCGCGACGCACTGGGCCCCCGAGGTCATGACCGGTCCCGACGGCACCCACCACATGTATCTGACCGTTGTGCCCGGTGTCTTCGATACCTGGAACCATCCACGCGCCATCGCCCATTTCACGAGTGAGGACCTGCGCCACTGGAAATACGAGTCGACCCTCGAACTGGCCAGCGACCGCGTCATCGATGCCTGCGTCATCCAACTCCCCGGCGGCACCTGGCGCATGTGGTACAACAACGAGCGCGACGACAAATCGATCTACTACGCCGACAGCCTCGACCTCTACTCCTGGACGGAGCGGGGCAAGGTGGTGGGCGACCGCGCCGGCGAAGGCCCCAAGGTCTTTCGCTGGCAGGACCACTTTTGGATGCTGACCGATGTCTGGGAGGGCCTCGCCGTCTACCGCTCGGAGGACGCGCGCAGATGGACGCGCGTCGAGGGGGGCACGCTCCTGCAGGAACCCGGCGCGGGTCCCGACGACGGGGCCTATGGCCGCCACCCCGACGTGGTGGTGAACGGCGAGCGCGCGTTTCTCTTCTACTTCACCCACCCCGGCCATGCCGAGCCGGAGGCGCCCGACGGCTACGCCACCCGCCGCAGCACGCTGCACCTGACCGAGCTCGAGAAGGTGGGCGAGCGCCTGCAGACCGATCGTGACGCGCCGGTCACCCTCCAGCTCGACCCGGGCCTCGCGCCGCGCTGAGGCGGGCCGGCCGTCCGCTCCTCTCCCCTCGCCCTCCCATACCCCAAGAACGATGTCGTCTCCCTCGCACGAATACGAACGCGAGCCCGTGCCCCCCAAGGCGCACCTGCGTTTTCGCAACTTCGTCGGCCAGTATGCCGGTGAACACACCGCCGGCACCGAACTCATGCTCGGGCCGCTCTTCGTCGCCGCGGGGGTCAGCGCGGTGGACCTCATCTGGGGCCTGCTCCTCGGCAATCTGCTCGCCGTCCTGAGCTGGACCTTCATCACCGCGCCCATCGCGACGCGCGCGCGCCTGACCCTTTACTTCCAGCTCGAGCAGATCTGCGGGCGGCGCTTCGTGCCGCTCTACAACGCGGTCAACGGCATCATGTTCTGCTTTCTCGCGGGCGCCATGATCACCGTCTCGGCGACCGCGCTGGGCGTGTGGTTCGGGTTTCCCATGCCAGGGCTCAACGACTTCTGGCCGAACAGCCTCGGCTGGGTCCTCGCCGTCCTCGGGGTGGGCCTCGTCATCTCCACCGTGGCGGCCCGCGGCTTCGCCCTCGTCTCGCGCGTGGCGACCTATGCGGCGCCCTGGATGGTCCTCATCTTCATCGCTTTCGGTCTCGTCGGCCTGCGCGATTTCATGAACGAGACGAACACCACCGTGCGCAGTTTCGGTGACCTCTGGCAACTCGCCGAGACGGCCATCTGGACGGGCGGGGAACCCCTTCCCGGCCAGATCAAGTTCACCTTCTGGCACGTCCTTTTCTTCGGCTGGTTCTGCAACATGGCGATGCACATCGGCATGTCCGACCTCACCATCCTGCGCTTCGCGCGCAAGAGCTGGTATGGCGTCGCCTCCGCCACGGGGATGTATCTCGGGCACTTCATCGCGTGGATCTCGGCTTCGATCCTCTTCGCCCTGCAGCTGCACCGCGACCCGAGTCAGACCGACGTCCTGCCCGGACCGATGGCGGCGAGCGCCTGCGGACTGGCCGGCCTGCTCTGCGTCCTCGTCGCCGGCTGGACGACGGCCAATCCCACGATCTACCGCGCCGGCCTCGCCTTCCAGGCCCTCATGCCACGCCTGCCGAGCGCGCGCGTGATCTTCTTCACCGGACTGGTCGCGACCGTGGCCGGGCTCTTCCCCGCCATCGCGATGAAGCTCCTCGGCTTCGTCGCCCTCTACGGGCTCGCCCTCATGCCGATGGGCGCGGTCATCTTCTGCGACTTCTGGCTCATGCGGCGCTTCGGACTCGAACCCGCCTACGCGGGCAAGACCGGCCGCACGCTCGCCTGGCCGCCGATGGCGGCGTGGATCGTGACCCTCGCGCTCTGCCTCTGGCTCGTCCACGCCGGCTACATCGGCCTCTACTTCGTGAGCCTGCCCGGCTGGTTCGTCGCCGCCGGTCTCTACCTGCTCTTCAGCCACCTCTTTCAACAACGCTCTTCCGCCGCCCCCCAACCCGCCTGAACGATGCGCCTTGCCCTGCGAATCCTTTCCGCCGCCTCCCTCGGGCTGCTCCTCCTCGCCGCCGTTCTCTACCTCCTCGCGGTGGTCGAGAAACCGACCCTGCACAC
>JBKHAU010000078.1:0-8701 GCA_046542725.1 Opitutales bacterium | reverse complement strand
AGGGCACGTCGGCTTCGGCGAGGAGCACGTTCATGTGGCCCGGCATGCGGCCGGCGACGGGGTGGATGGCGTAGCGAACCTCGGCGCCGTTGGCCTCGAGGAGTTCGCCGAGTTCCTTCACCGCATGCTGCGCCTGGGCCACGGCCATGCCGTAGCCGGGCACGATGACGACGCTGCTCGCGGCCTCGAGCACGTAGTAGGCGTCCTCCACCGAGGCGGCCTTCATTTCGCCCTCCACCGTCTGCGCACTGGAGGTCGCGCCGAAGCCCGAGAAGAGCACGTTGTTGAGGGTGCGGTTCATCGCCTTGCACATGATCACGGTGAGGATCAGACCGGAGCAGCCGACCAGGCAGCCCGCGACGATGAGCACGTTGTTGAGGATGACAAAACCGGCGGCGGCCGCGGCGAGGCCGGAGAGGGAGTTGAGGAGCGAAATGACGACCGGCATGTCGCCCCCGCCGATGGGCAGGACGGCGAGGATGCCCAAAGCCAGCGCGGCCACCACGATGGTGTAGAAGAACGCCGGGAGGAGACCGACATCGACCATGCCGTAGAGAAAGGTGAAGGCGACGACGGCGAGGACCATGACGACGGCGACGAGCAAGTTCACCACCTTCTGCCCGGCGAAGACGGTGGCGGCCCCGCCGAGCTTGCCACTCAGCTTGCCCCAAGCCTGAAGCGAACCGGTGAAGGTGATGCCGCCGATCGCGACCGCCAGACCGATGGCGCCGAGGGTGAAGGCCGCCGGGATGCTGTAGAGCTGAAAGTAGCCGGCGAAGTCGAGATACTGGATCTTGGCAAACTCGGCCGAGCCGACGAGGAGGGAGGCGAGCCCGCCGAAGCCGTTGAAGAGGGCCACGAGCTCAGGCATCGAGGTCATCTTCACGAGGCGCGCGGCGAGCACCCCGATGGCGGAGCCGACGACCAGTCCGACCACGATCCAGGTGTAGGCGAGGCCACTCGAAAGGAGGGTGACAAGGATCGCCAGGAGCATGCCGATGGCAGAGAGCCGGTTGCCCCGGCGCGCGGTCTCGGCGCGGCCCAGCATCTTGATGCCGAAGACAAAGAGGATCGAGGCGACGATATAGGAAAGGTTGACGAGGGTTTCCATCGGAAGTGGCGGTGGCGTGGGAAGGGGGATTGCGCGAGCGGTCGGTGAACTGGGGCGGAGGCTATTTCTGCTTCGACTTGAACATCGCGAGCATGCGGTCGGTGACGAGATATCCGCCCACCACGTTGATCGTCGCGAGGATGAGGGCGGCGAAGCCGATCCACTCGGAGACCGCGCCGGAGCCGGCATTCACGGCGAGAATCGCGCCGACGATGGTGATCCCGGAAATGGCGTTGGACCCGCTCATGAGCGGGGTGTGGAGCTGTGAAGGGACCTTGGCGATGAGCTCGAAGCCGAGAAAGGCGGCAAGGACGAAGATGAAGAGGAGGAGAATGAGTTCCATGGCGGGGACGGGAAAGGATGAAGGGTGAAGTCGGAAGGAGGGGTGACGGGGGGCACCCGCTCAGGCCTTGAACCGCTCATGCACGACGGCTCCCCCGTGGGTCAGGAGGCAGCCCTGGAGGATCTCGTCTTCGAGGCGGTAGGCGAAAGCCTTCTCATCCTCGTTCCAGAAGTGCTCGAGGAAGCTGCAGAGGTTGCTCGCGTAGACCTGGCTGGCATGGGTCGGGACGAGGCCTTCGAGGGGGGTGAGGCCGATGAGGCGGACGCCGTTGGCGGTCACCACCTCCTCTCCGGGGACGGTGCCTTCGACGTTGCCTCCGGTCTCGGCCGCGAGGTCGACGACGAGGCTGCCGGTCTTCATCCCCGCGACCATCTCCTTTGTCACGATGACGGGTGCCTTGCGGCCGAAAAGCTTCGCCGTCGTGATGACAATGTCACTACTGGCGCAGACTTTGGCCATGCCCTGACGCTGCTTCTCGATCTGCTCGGGCGTGAGTTCTTTGGCGTAGCCCTGCTCGGTCTGGCCGGTCTCGCCGAGGTCGATTTTGACGAACTTCGCGCCGAGCGACTTGACCTGCTCCTCGACCACCGGCCGGGTGTCAAAGGCCTCCACCCGCGCGCCCATGCGCTTGGCCGTCGCGATGGCCTGGAGCCCGGCCACGCCGACCCCGATAATGAAGACTTTGGCCGGAGCGATCGTGCCCGCCGGCGTCATCATCATGGGGAGGATGCGGTCGAGGCGTTCGGCCGCAAGGACGACGGCGACGTAGCCGGCAAGGTTGGCCTGGCTGGAGATCGCGTCCATCTTTTGTGCGAGAGTGGTGCGCGGCATCATCTCCATCGAGACCGCACTCACCCCTCGAGCGGCGAGCGCGTCGACCAGCGGCTTCTCATTGAAGGGGTCGAGGAAGCTCACATGGAGGGTGCCCTGCTTGAGCGCCGGCACCTCGTCGAGGGAGGGCTTGCGCACACGCAGGACGATGTCCGCGCGGGCAAGCGCCGCGGCGCGGTCCTCGACGATGGTCGCACCGACCTCGCGATACTGCTCGTCAGGATGCTGGGCGGGCGCGCCCGCGCCCGCTTCGATCTCGACGTCGAGCCCGAGAGCGAGGAGACGGCGGGCGAATTCGG
This sequence comes from Opitutales bacterium, assembly GCA_046542725.1. GTDB lineage: Bacteria > Verrucomicrobiota > Verrucomicrobiia > Opitutales > Oceanipulchritudinaceae > CAWVVV01. Next base: position 6,117 of record JBKHAU010000078.1, on the reverse strand, counting down.
GGGTGAGGGCGACGCGCGTCTCGGGCGCAGCCTCGCGGGGCGTGAAGAGCAGCATAGGGGTTCGGTTAAGGGGGGCCTTCCGGGAGAGCAAGGAAATCATCGATCAAACGGTTCGAACGGGGCTCTTTGGGCCGGCCTGATGACGCTTGCGCCGGAGGCTGGCCTGCACAGCTTGAGAGCGTGCAGTTCTGGAGACTCTTTGGGCGGCTGGGCACCTGCGTGGCGGCGATCCTGGCGGGAAGCGCCGCGGCGCAGGAGGCTGATTCGATTCCCCTCGCCGAGGAGGTGTCTTCGCCGGCCGATCGGGCGTGGGCCTGGCGCCTCGAAGCGGCAGAATCGGCCCTCGCCCAGGGCTTCAGTGAGATGGGGCGTCGCCTCTTTGCCGAGGCCTTGGCCGATCCCGACCTGCCCGAGGAGCAGCGCGACCGGGCGCAGATGGGCTTGGGCAGTGCGTTCTTGAGTCTCGGGGATGGAGGGCTCGCGCTCGCCGTCCTGCAGGAAATGGATTCTTCGGCGCCGCCGGTGTTGCTGCGGATGGCTCTCGCCCTCTACCTTCTCGACGAGATCGAGACGGCACGGGCGCTCGTCGAGCGTGTGCCTCCAGACGAGCTTCGCTCCGGGGATCAGGGGTGGTATTGGCTCCTCGAGGGTCTCCTCGTGCAGCGCGCGGGGGAGGGGGCGCTCGCCGCGCAGTTCTTTGTCCGTGCGGCGGAGGCGACCGACTCACCGGCGCTCGAGGCGCAGTTTCAGCTCCTTCGCCTGCGCGGCGAGCTCGAGCGGGAAGACGCCTCGGAGGACATGGTGGCGCAATTGCGCGCCACGATCCGCACGAACGAGGGCGAGGCCATCGCTTTCGAGGCGCGGCAGCTGCTCGCCCTTGCGCTGTTCCGGCTGGGGCGGGTGAGTGCCGCCGTGGAGGAGGTCGAGATCCTTTTGCGCGAGCCCGGAATGGTCGACTCGGAGCGGCGCGGTGAACTCCTCCTCATCCTCGGGATCATGTCAGGCGAAAACAGCGGGCGGGGCCGCCTCGCCCTGCGACGCCTCCTGGCCATCCCGGCGGACCCTTTGCGCCAGCGCATCGCGCTGCGCCTGCTTGCCTCGGCGCCGATGCAGGGGGAGGGACGGGCCGAGTTCGGCAGTTTCCTTGACACCCTTCTGCTGCAGGAGCCGCCGCATCCGCTTTTCGAGGAGCTGCTTTCCACGCGGGCGGCGCTGGCGGCGGTGGAGGACGACTTCGAGCGAGCCGAAGCGGCAGCCGAGCGACTGCTCGAAGAACGGCCGGGATCGGCCCTGGTGCCCGATGCGCTGCGTCTGCTCGCCCACGTCAACTGGGAGCGCACGCCCCCCCGCTACCGCACGGCGGCAAGCTACCTCGACCGCCTCCGGGTGATGGTCGACTCGGGGGCCGAGCGGGCCCGTATCTTTGGGCAGATGGGCGACTGCTTTTTCCTCAATGGAGACTTTTCCAACGCTGCCGAGGCCTACGCCAGCGCCCTGCGCGAGGATCGCGTGCGCGATCGCGGCACCTTGCTCTTCCAGCGCGTCCTCGCCGAGGTGCGGGCCGGTGATCTGGATGAAGCCATCGCGGCGCTCGATGCTGCCGGCGAGATCGATAGCGCCAGCCGCTGGCAGGCCGAATACAATGTGCTCGATGCCCTGCGCGAGGCGGGCGAGACGGAGCAGGCTTTCCGGCGCATCCGGCAGTTGCGGGGTTGGGAGGGACTGCTGCCGTCGCTCGAGGCTCGCTTGCGTTGGATGGAGGTGCGCCTCGCCCTCGACAGCGGCCGGGTCTCCGCGGTGCCGGAGCTGGCGGACCAGCTCCTCGCCTGGTTGCCCGCGGCGGGCCTGGCGGAAAGCGAAGGGTCTGCGGTGGAAAGCCACATCCTTCTTCTCAAGGGTGAGGCACTCCTGCGTCTCGGATTGCAGGCGGAGGGTCTCGGTGTGCTCGGCGAGTTGCGCCGCCGTTTCCCCGATTCGGGTCCAGAGATGCTCTCCTACCTGCTCGAGTCGCGCCTTGCCGCGGGCGAAAACAGCGTGGTCGACGCCCAGCTCAGCCTGATCAATCTCGTCGACCGCTTTCCCGAGAGTCGCTACGCGCCGATCGCACTCTGGGAGGCGGCTCTCCTCGCCGAGCAGCGCGGGCTCGACAGTGCCTACCGCGAGGCGATGACCATCCTCGAACGGCTGGTGCGGGGCTATCCCGGGCACGAGCTTCTCTTTTACGCGCGTCTTAAGCAGGCGGATCTCTCCCGGCGGCTGAATGACTTCGGCACGGCGCTCGAACTCTACGAACGGGTCCTGAGCGATTTTCCCGACCACCCGGAACGCTACCGCGCCGAGCTGAGCCGGGGCGATTGCCTCCTCGCGCGGGGGAGCGCGAGCGCCGAGAGTCTGGTTGCCGCCACGGTGGTCTACGATCGTCTCTTCGAGGACTACCGCACCCCCGGCGATGCGGCCGTCGAGGCCGGTTACAAGTGGGCCACCGCGCTGCGCCAGCGCGACCTCGGCGGGGAGGCGAAGGCCGCCCTCTTCCTCGTCAAGGCGCGGTTTCTCGACGACCCGGAGGAGGGCACCGGGCTCGGTCCGACGGGGCGCTACTGGCTGGCGCGCTCGCTGCTCGAACTGTCCTCCCTCCTGGAGGACGAGGGCGGTCTGGAAGCGCTCGGGCAGGCTCGGCGGCTCTATCGCGAGCTGCTTGCCAGCGGCCTCCCCGGGGCGGCCCTCGCCGAGGCCCGGCTCGCCCGGCTGGCCCCGGCGGCCTCCTGACAAGGGCAGAGGGGCGCTCGGCGGCGGCTCAGGCCTTTTCCTGGTAATCGAACCAGGCGAAGTCGGCGGGGTGGCCGTGGCCCGCGATATCCTGCGCGCACAGACCGACGAAGGTCCCGGTGAAGCCCATCCCGCCGTAGTCATCGGACAGAATCGTAGCGTCGAAGACGGGGCCGATTTCGCGCCATTGCCCGTCTTCCACGGCGTAGCGGAACTGGAGCGCCTCACGGTTGATCTCGACCTGAAGGTACACCGGCCCTTCGGGCGGAAGATCGATTTCGTGCTCCGGGAGATCCTCGTGCACGTCGAGGTCGGCGCGGATGAGGCCGAGGGTGCGCCCGCCGCGGCGCTCATCGTGGGTCACGCGCAGATAGTAGTGACGGCGCGTATTGTAGTAGGCGATGAGCCCCGCCATGTGCTGGAAGTGCTCGGGGGCAAACTCGAGGCAGGTCGAGGTGACGGTGTGGAACGCCTGGGTGCGGCGCGCGAGCAGACTTTGCGTGAAGAGGGAGAGGGTGGGGTGCTGCCCATAGAGGCGAAGCCAGCCGGGACGCGCGGTGAGGCTGAGCCAGCTCTCCTCGAAGGGACGGCGGAGAGACTGAAAATGGATGTCGAGCTCGCCGGGGGCGAAGCTCACGCGGCCCGAGCGCTCGATCGCGGGCCCGGCCTCGAGGCCGGCCGGAAGCGGCACGCGCGCGGCCGGGGCATTGCCGCCATGGGCGAGGCGAGGCCAGTCGTCCTCCCCCCACTCGATGAGCTGGAGACTCGTTTCGCGCCCGAGGGTGCAGCGCTCGCCGCGCAGCGGGCGGCTGCCGAGATGGACGAGGATCCACTGGTCGCCTGGTCCGGGCACGATGGAAGCGTGCCCTGCCTTCTGGATCGCGAGCTCGCGGTCATGCACCGAGGTGAGAAGCGGGTTTTGCGGATGCACCTCGTAGGGCCCGATAAGAGCGCGCGCGCGGGCGAGGGAGGCGGCGTGGTCGTAGGTCGTCCCCCCTTCGGCGGTCAGGAGATAGTACCAGCCGTTGCGCTTGTAGAGGTGCGGTCCTTCCGGCATCCGGATCTCCGTCCCGGTGAAGATCGAGTGAACCGGTCCGACGAGCTGCTGCCCTTCAACGTCGTATTCCTGCAGGACGATGTCCTTGAAGGGGTGCTGGCCTGCGCGGTGGTCCCAGCGCATGTTGACCAACCATTTGCGACCGTCCTCGTCATGGAAAAGGGAGGGATCGAAGCCGCTTGAATTGAGGTAGACGGGCTCAGACCACGGACCCTCGATGGCGGGCGCGGTGACGAGATAGTTCGGGCTGATCTTGTAGGGACCGTCGCTCCACGACTTGGTGTCGGTGTAGATGAGCCAGAAGAGTCCGTCGGCGTAACTCAGGCACGGGGCCCAGATGCCGCCAGAATCCGGGTTGCCGAGCATGTCGAGCTGCGAGCGCCGGTCGAGCGGGCGGGCGACGAGCTCCCAGTTGGCAAGGTCCCGCGAGTGGTGGACCTGCACGCCGGGAAACCATTCAAAGGTCGACGTCGCGATGTAATAGTCGTCCCCCACGCGGCAGATCGCGGGGTCGGGGTTGAAGCCCGGGAGGATGGGGTTCTGGATCTCCATGATTGCGGCCTATCTCCTCGGAACGCGGAAGGGAAGGGCAAGGGTGTTCGCAACATTTGCGAAGCGCCTTTTTTTTCACCGCCTCGCCCGCGGGCCGCGTCGAGGCTGCCTAAAGGATTGCCAGCAGTCGCGCGCTTGCAGGATGGTCATTCGCCAATGGCTTGGAACCCCATGTCGCTCCTTGAACGCGGGGGACCCCTCATGTGGGTCCTGCTCGCGATGAGCCTCTTTGGGCTGGTCATGTTCGTCGAGCGGTTGCTCTTCCTTCACATTGGCCAGATCCGCACCGAGCAGTTTCTCGCCGGCATCAAGACCAACCTGCGCAACCGGCGCCTGATCGAGGCCCTGACGGTCTGTGAGTCCACTCCGGGGCCCGTCGCCAATGTCCTCAAATCCATCCTTCTGCACTACGAAGAAGGGGAGGAGCGGATGCGGATGGCCGCTCAGGCGGCGGCCCTGGTCGAGATCCCGGCGCTCGAACGACGCCTTGGAACCCTCGCCGCCCTCGCCCGGGTGGCACCTCTGCTCGGGCTCGTGGGCACCCTGGTGGGGATCTCCGAGACGTTTTTTGGCGTCGTCGACTCGGCCGCGCCGGCCTTTCCGAGTTTCGGTATCTTCCTCGAGGGGCTGGGGGAGGCGATGCTCACGACGCTCGTTGGCCTGATGTTCGCCATCATGGCGCATCTGGCGCACCACTTCCTCTATGGACGGGTGCGTGCGCTGGTCCATGACATGGAGTACGCCGGCCATCACCTGATCGAGTTTCTCCTCTTCGAGCTGCCCGACAAGCAGGCGCGGGACGCGGAGCAGGGGGATGAACGGGCCCCTCCCGCAGGCTCCCGAGTGTTGCACGAATGAGCGCCACGCCGCACTCCATCACCGAGCCGCTCAATCTCCGCGGATACTTGCGCGCCGCCCCGCGCGGCAGTTGGGACTTCCTCGCGGTCCTTGACCTCCTGCTCATCGTCGGGCTGCTCTTTCTTCATCAGTCGCACTTCATCTTCGCGCCCGGGACGGAGGTGAGCCTCGCCTCGGTCGACGCTCAGGTCATGCGCGTGGGGGCGGGCGCTGCCGTCCTCACCGTGCGGCGGGAGGGCCTCGTCTTTTTCGATGGCCAGAAGATCGTGACCGGGCAGTTGCCCGAGATCCTCGCGGATTTTCGCGCCGCGCATCCCGATCGCACCGATCTGCTCCTCAAGGCCGACCGTTCCCTCTCTCTCCAGACCCTCACCGACCTGTTCGAGACGGCCGAAAAGGCGGGGTTCGCCCGGGTTCAGCTCGCGGCCGAGCCCCGGCCGGAGTCGCGCGCGGACGACTTCCTGCCATGAGTTCCCCGCCTTCCCAGCCGGGCCTCACCCGGATTCTCGCCCTCGTCGTGCTCCTCGCCGGGGCGGCGCACCTCCTGCTTTTCGTTGTCGCGCGGGTCCCCTTGGGCTCCGGCCCGGGGGAGGCGCCCGCCACGACGATCGTGACTTGGCGCGGGGAAAATGCGGGGGAGGAGGAGGCCTTGTGGGCCGAGCAGGCGCTTCTCCTCGATGCCGAGCCGCTTTTTGTCCCGTCGCCGTGGAACGCCGCCAGCCGCCTTGATGAAATCGCCCGGTTGCGCGACGAGACCGAAATCTTTCCGTCCTTCGAGCCGCGCCTGCGGGCGCGCGAGGGTCTTTGGGCCCCCCCCGCCGAGGCGGAGTCGCCCGACCTCAACTCGCTCCACCGCGCGCCCGACCCGTTGCGCGCTTTTGGTC
>JBKHAU010000077.1:0-8735 GCA_046542725.1 Opitutales bacterium | reverse complement strand
CCCCGCCGAACGCTCGAGGAGGGCTCCGAGAAGGAGCACCGCGAACGCGTCCCAAAGCAGGTGGGAGGGGGAGAAATGGACGAGATGGCCGGTCCACAGGGTCCACCCGCGCCCCTCCGGGAGATCCCCCTGCTGGTGCAGGAGAAGGCTCGCCGCCCCCTCCCACAGGGTCGCCCCGATGGCCGCCAAAACGACGACCACCGGGACGACGGGAAACCTGCCGCGGACAGAGACCAGCGCGCGCAGGGGATCCCGGGGCACCCGCCCGACGAGCTTCCGCCCACTACCGGCCAGACTCTTCGTCCTGCCACTTTTGGAGTTCAAGACCCTCCTCGCTTTCTCGGATTCGGTATACGCAGCCCGCTTCGACCGAAGCCATGAGCTCGAGGATTTCTCCTTCTGCCTCCGGCAGACTCAGGGCGCGCATTTTGAGAATCTTCATCCGGTGCGTCCCTTCCGGGAGCAGGACATACGGTGGGTCGCCAGGTTTCTTTTCCTTTGCGCGCTCCACTTCTGCGCCATTCACCGCGAGCACCTCATACACGACCAGCTGATGGAGCCTCTCGTTGTCGGCAGGTCCGCCCTCCGGTGGTGAGATCGTGCGGTCGCTGATCCTCGCGTAGTCCGTTGCCAAGGCGTGAGACCAAGCCACGGCATTCGCGAAGATCAGAATCAGGATGCGTGCATGGTGTCCCTTCATCATCGTTTCCCTTTCATTGCCCAGGGAGACGGCCACGCAGGCCGTCGGTGGCGGATTCGGAGGACTCGCCCCACTGGAAATCGAAGAGCTGGAGCCCGCCCAGAATGCTCAGGCCGAAGTGTCCCGCCTCCTCCCGCTGGTCGACCCGCTGCTCGACCTCGACAACCGGGGCCGGTGAGGGCGTCGCCGGCGCGGTGCGCACGACGCGGATGGAGTCAGGCGGGCAGGCGGTGTAGCCAAGGCGCCGGACCGGCCCCCGCTCGACGACAACTGTTTCCGACCCGCCATCGGGGCCGGGGAGGGACGGGAGCGGCTCCGCGACGCGTTCTTCGGCGATCTGCCAGAAGCGGGCAATCTGGCCGCGCACGGCGGCATGGGAAGCGCTCTCGGCGGCCAGCGGGGCGGCCGTCGCCCCGCCGAGGAGAACACTGAGGGCGAAAAGGATTGTCTTCGTTTTCATGGGATGGGTGGTGAAGAGTGAAACTCGCTCCAGCGTCGGACTCATTTCGAGCGTCGGAAAAAGATGGATACGACGACGACCGCGCCGAAGAGGAAGAGCCAGGAGCCACCGAGGGCACCCCCGCCAATGGTCGGCGCGCGTCCGCCGGTGAGGGGCTGGGCCGCATCCGTCCGGGCGGGCGGCGGAGGCAGGGCACGGGCGGCCTCCTCGCGGCCGAGGCGGGCCTGGTTGCGCCGTTCGAGGCCGTGCGCCGCGAACTGCGCATCGGTCAGCAGGAGCATCGAGGTCTCCTCGGTCACGAGCTGGTATTCGAGCGCGAGATCGAGCCGCGCCTGATCCAGTTCGCCGGCGTCGAGGCCGGGCACTTCGGAGGCGTCCTCCCACTCGCGCAGCTGGCGGAGGGCCCAGAGACGCTCCAGCTCCGGGCGCGAGGGCTCGACCGCGGGCAGCGTGAGCCGCGTCGCGTACGTCTTGTTCTCCCCGGTGAGGCGGGCGTCGAGTCGAAGGGTGAGTTCCCCACCCTCGCGGTAGCGCCCGAAGACCAGGATCTGCTGCCCGCGGAAGAGCTTGCCGGGGCGCTGTCCGGTCAGGTCGAAAGGCACCGCACTGCCGCCGAAGGTGAAGCGCGCGTCATGAAGACTCTGATACGCCACCTTGCCCTGCGCGAGAAGGATCTCGCCGACGATGTCCTGCGCGTTGGAAAGGGCGCGGGCGTAGCCCCCGGTCGCCTCGGCGAGGGCCTGCATGAGCGGGTCGTTGGCCTCGTTGCCGAGGAGAAACCCGAAGAAACGCACGTCGTAGCGGGCAAGCAGACGGCGAAAGGCGGCCTCGTCGACGATGCCCTGGTTGGCCACCGCATCGGTCACGAGGACGAAGCTGCAGGCCCGGTCGGCGTCGAGCCTGGCCAGGCCCTCCTCGATCCCCGCGTAGAGGTTGGTGCCGCCACGCACCTCGAGGCGTTCCAGCTCGGCAAGGGTGCGGGCGACATTCTCCGGCGTCGCCTCGACCCAGCCGCGCGTCCACTCCTCGGCCTCGTCAGAGAAGAGGACAATGCGGTAGCGGTCGCGCGGGGAAAAGGCCTTCAGCGCCTCCCGTACGCCCTGCACGAGGGTGCCGAACTTGTGCTGCATGCTCCCCGAGAGATCGAGGACGAAGACCGTATCGCTGCCCTCGAGCGGTTGCAGGTCGAGCCCCGGCGTGATGACGGCGAGAAAGGTGCCCGCGCTCGCCGCGTCGGGCTTGTGTGCGTAGACCTCCACACGCCCGGGAAGATCTTCCTCGAGTTGGTAATAGAGGACAAAGTCGCGGTTGAGCCGGGCGAGCGGCCCCTGCCACGAAAAGGTCTGCGCGCTGGGGCCCAGCAGCGCGGTCGCACCGTTCTCGTAACCCGGAGCACGCAGGGCGCGGAGCGGCGCGCCGGCCTCGACCGCGACCGTCACCGAAAAGGTCCCCTCGAGCCGGTCGTTGCCGTGCCAGAAGGCACTCGCGGCCTCGTCTGTCCCGCCGGTTTCCAGCCGGTAGCGGTACGTCCCCACGCCGGTGTCGACGACGACGGGCTGGTAATAGACCACTTCGAGGACCGTCGCTTCCCCCGCGGGCAGGCGCGCGATCTGGAATGCGTAGCGGCGAAAGCCGTCCTGCACCGCCTTCGCGGCATCGCGCCCGGCCGAAGCTTCGTCCTCATAGATGCGCTCTGCCTCGGACCGCGGCACGACCTCACCGTGCAGCACGGTGTCCCCCACCTGCACTCGCACGGCAGCGAGGGTCGCTTCCTCGGGAAGCGGCACGGTGTAGACCGCCTCGAGGTCGACGGTCCCGGGATTGTGAAAGGTTTGGGTCGCGGTGGTGCGCGCATAGCCCCCCTCGATCGAGACTTCGACGCGGTGATCCTGGAGCTGCACGTCCTGCCCGCCGTGGACCGTGAGCACGCCCGCCGCGGACAGACGCGCTGCCAGGAAAATTGAAATCAGGACGCCAAGGCGGCGACCGAAACCAAAGCGCCCTTTTGGGCGGTGATGAGTCGTTGGAGATTGCATGATGGACTCCCTCTTCCATGGGGAATGCCAAACCCCGTGCTCCGCTTCTCATCCCATTGTCATCAAGGGATTTAAAAAATATCAAGGCGACTGCTTCGGGTAACAGAGCACAGTCTCCACTACATTTCTTGCCTGATACCCGGCATATTTTGTCCCCAACCCTCACGCCTCGGCTCGGGCGGAATAATTAGACTCGATTCTGCTCCGACCCGTTTCAATCGTTCCTCTCCGAACCCCCTTTGCGTCCCTCTTTTCATGGAAAACGTCATCATCCTCGGCACTGGCTGCGCCGGTCTCACCGCGGCCATCTACGCGGCGCGCGCCAACCTCGAACCGCTGGTCCTCGAAGGCAGTCAGCCCGGCGGACAGCTCACGACAACGAGCGAAGTGGAAAACTTTCCGGGCTTCCCCGAGGGCATCGACGGATTCGAACTGATGGACAACCTGCGCAAGCAGGCCAAGCGCTTTGGCGCCCGCTACGAATACGCCCGCATCTCGTCGGTCGATTTCAGCGGCGAAACGAAGAAGCTTGTCGGGGAGGACCAGAAGGTCTTCGAGGCCAAAGCCGTGATCATCGCGACGGGGGCGCGCCCCCGCACCCTCGACATCCCCGGCGAGCGGGAAATGTGGGGCGGCAAGGGCGTGAGCACCTGCGCGACCTGCGACGGCGCCTTCTACCGGGGCGAGGAACTGGTCGTGGTCGGCGGAGGCGACAGCGCGGCCGAGGAGGCCCTCTTTCTCACCCGCTTCGCGTCGAAGGTGACGCTCATCCACCGCCGCGATGAACTCCGCGCCTCGAAGATCATGGCGGACCGGGTGGTGAATCATCCCAAGGTGGAGATGCGCTGGAACAGCGTGCCCGAAGAAGTCCTCGCCGACGATTCCGGCAACACCCGGGCGACGCGTGTGCTCGACCTGAAGACCGGCGAAACCTCTGAGGTGCCCTGCCGCGGCTTCTTCATCGCGATCGGCCACATTCCCAACACCGATCCCTTCAAGGACATCCTTCCGCAGGATGAGAACGGCTACCTCGTGCCCAACGCGGGCTCCCAGGTGCGCACTCCGATCCCCGGTGTCTATGTCGCCGGCGACTGTGCCGACCACATTTTCCGCCAGGCCATCACGGCGGCGGGGATGGGTTGCCAGGCCGCCATCGATGCGGAGCGCTGGCTCGCCGAGCACGGCTGAGCGGACTCCCCACGGCGGGCCCATCGCGGCGGTCAGGCGCTCGCGCACGCCCTCGCCGGGAGTCCTCGACTATCTCGACCGGGAGCAACGCGGGAGTCGCAGCTGCGCGGCGGTGTAAATTTTGTGTCCACGCTCCGTAAAGCAGCGGTAAAAGTGAGCGGCACGACCAGCTCCGCATGACGCGCATAAGGTGTTTGCTTTAGGCATCTTGCGGGCTCAACCTAGAGTGGTGCCGGTAACTAGCTAGAGGGTAACCGCTTGCTAGTTAGTGGGAGATTGCTAGGGTTGCTAGTTGTTATCCGGGGGCTCCCCGGATCATCTGCAGCCCCTCCCTCCCATGAACCGTCGATTTTTTTGGCTCCCCGTGATCCTGCTCACCGGCGCCTCGAATCAGTACGCAGCGATCTACCAGTACGTTTTCACCGCCACCCTGCGTGAGGAGATCTCGCTTGGGGAAGGGACCCCCACGGTCATCGAAGCGCCCCTCCGTGGGCTGCTTGTCCTCGACACCACCTCGACGCGGGGAGAGGCCCCGCTCGGGACGACGCCGTTCGAGCAGGCGGCCGCCGAAATACACCTCCTCATCGGAGACAAGGTCGAGCTCGCGGCGGGCGGCGCGACCGTCTCGCTCGCCTCCCGGGCGGAGCGGGGCGCCACCGGCACCCTCACCACCCAATTCGACGATTTCGTCTCCAACGAGCCCTCTCTCTTTCCGGCGCGGTTCACCGTGAGCAACCCCGCCGCTCCCTCGGGTGCCTCCCGTTTCGCGCTGCGCAGCTTGAGTCTCCATCTCGACGGCCCGGGCCTCGATGCCCTCGAGCGCAACGAGGCGTCCACGCGACAGCTCCTCACCGGCACCTTTTTCTTTGCCGACGAAGGAGGCGCGAACCTGGAGCTCGATTTCACCGTGAGCAATCTGGTGCGCCGGCCGCAGAGCCGACGCTATTCCCCCGAATTTGAGTCGCTGCGGGCCTATATGGCAGAGCAGATCGCCTGGAACGAACTCGACGACATTGCCCTGCAATACAATTTCCTCATCGACTTTCCGGAGATCGACGATGGCGATCCCGGCGGAGGCGGCGGGGGCGATGACGGGGGCCTCGACCCGATCGGAGTCATTCCCGAACCCGGCGCCCTTCCCCTCCTCCTCGCGCTTGTGGCCCTCGCCGCCGGGGCGCGCCATCGCCGTCGCTAATCCAGCGTAAATCGCGCCCGCCGGCGGCCGCTTTGCTGCAGCGCAGAGGCCCGCGCACGATGATGTCCGAAATGGACGGAATCACTGCTGCAATCACCAACCAGGGGGCCGAACGTCAACTCGGTCAGCTCCGCACCTACGCCACAATGGTGCGCGAAGCGCACAGCTCAAGCACCGCTGTCGTGGAGTTGCTCGACGCCGCCAAGGCTGCCGAGTCGCCGGACAACGATCCCCAGTCGGGCAACGAGCAATCCCCGCGACCCGGCCAGTTGCTCAATATCGTGGCCTGAGAGGGGCCTCCTTCGCCGCGAAGGAAGCGCGCACCCGCGAACATCTCGACGCGGTGTCGCGCGGTGCGGGTCGCGATCTGGACTCCTCCCTCCCGGTTCACGGAGTGGGGGGCGGTGACGTCGCACGGGTTGACTGTCCAGTCCGGAAATCGGCGCAATTCTGGACAGCCTGAAGGAGGGGCGACAAATCTGACGCGTCTTGATTTGAACCGTCCGAGCCTCCCGATGAAAACCCTTCCCCACCTCCTTCTCCCGTACGTCCTTCTCGGTGCCATTGGCGCTGCTCCCGGCCACGCCCAGCCAGACCACAACCCCGTCATCTGGGCGGATGTGCCCGATCCGGCGCTGCTTCGTGTTGGCGACACCTATTACATGAGCAGCACGACGATGCACATGGTGCCGGGGCTCCCGATCATGAAGTCGAAGGACCTGCTCAACTGGGAGATACTGAACTACGCGCACGAGGTCCTCGCGGACAACGACGCGCACAATCTCGTCGATGGCCAAAGCGCCTATGGAGCCGGCTCATGGGCGAGCAGCCTGCGCTACCACGACGGCCTCTACTACGTCTCCACCTTTGCCCAGTCCACCGGCAAGACCCACGTCTATACCACGCCCGACATCGAGCATGTGCCGTGGAAGGAGATGTCCTTCGAACCCATGCTGCACGACAACTCCCTCTTTTTCGACGACGACGGCCGGGTCTACATGCTCTATGGCAACGACGACTTCTACCTCGCCGAACTGGAGCCCGATGCCTCCGGCCTCAAACCGGGCGGTTTTCACGAAGTCGTCATCGAAGATGCCAGTGCCATCGCGGGAGACCACATCGCTCTCGGCGCGGAAGGCGCCCAACTGCGCAAAGTCGACGACTGGTATTACCTCCTCTCCATCACCTGGCCCCACGGCGGCATGCGCACCGTTCTCGTCCACCGCGCGAAAAGCCTCAAAGGCCCCTGGGAGGGGCGCGTCGCCCTGCAGGATCGCGGCATCGCCCAAGGCTGCCTCATCGACACGCCGGACGGCGACTGGTACGCTTATCTCTTTCAGGACAGTGGCGCGGTCGGGCGCATTCCGTACCTCGTCCCCGTGCATTGGGAAGACGGCTGGCCGGTGATCGGGATCGATGGCAAGGTGCCGATGCGCCTGGAGATCGACGCCGAGAACCGCGGCATGGACCCGATCGTGGCCTCCGATGATTTCACCCGCGGCGCCGACGAACCGGCCCTTCCGCTCGTCTGGCAGTGGAACCATAACCCGGTCGACTCGCACTGGTCGGTGCAGGAGGCGCCGGGTGCCCTCCGCCTCACCACCAGCCATCTCGCCGAGCATGTTCTCGCCGCCCGCAACACCCTCACCCAGCGCACTTTCGGGCCCCAGAGCCGAGCCGAGACGACCCTCGATATCTCCGCCATGAAGCCGGGGGATGTCGCCGGCCTGCTCGCCCTGCAGCGGCACTACGGCTTCGTCGCAGTCGAACGAACGGATGACGGGGCCTCGCTCATCATGGTGAATGCCGGCGGCGATGCACCCGAACTCGTCGAGCGGATTCCCCTCGAGGTCGACCATCTCCACCTGCGGCTGCACTGCGACTTTCGCGACCTGCGCGACGAGGCCACCTTCGCCTACAGTCTCGACGGCCAGACCTGGCACCCGATTGGCGACACTCTGCAGATGTCCTACACCCTGCCCCACTTCATGGGCTACCGTTTTGGCCTCTTCAACTACGCCACAAAAGAGACCGGGGGCTGGGTCGACTTCGAAGCGTTCCGCCTCTTCAACGCGGAGGGCGAGCAACTGTAGACCGCAGCGTAGACCGCACAGCTGAAGCAGGGCGGCTACGCTTCCATCGCCGCGCCACGCACATTCACCGCATCCGCCGGAGGGCTTCGATCTCGTGGGTGGATCGGCCTTCTGCAGCGCGCCGGGAACAGCGGCGCTTACCGGCATCTCCTACTCGCTCAGCCAATGCTCGGCGGCGAGGGCGAGAAGGAGGTAATCGGTCGTGCCGCCACCCATGACGTATTCGGTTTGTTGCCAGAGGAAGGGCCACTCGAGCAGCTCCGGGAAGTCGGGGCGGATGAGGGCCGTGCCGGAGGCGCTGCCGCCCGGGATGAAGGACCAGTCGGCGCGATTGACGCCGTAGGCCACCTCCACGGAATCGGCTCCCACGCCGGAGACGAAGGACTCGGTATTGTCCCCCGGATGCACTCCGAGGATGAAATTGAGCGCGTTGAAGAGCGTCTCCCGCGGAAAGATTTCCGGATAGGCCTCGTGGAGAAAATAGTGCTGCATGCCGAAGCGCTGGATGGACCAGCCCGCCCCCCAGATGCCGGGCTCGTAGGGCACGCCGTAGGGCGACTCCGCCTCGATCCGCTGCAGTTCGACCCAGTGCGCCGCGAGCGCCTCACCGACCTGCGCGGCAAAAGCCTCATCTCCGAGCTCGTCTACGACGCGGGCGACGATCCAGCCGGTGTTCTCGATCGCGGCGGTGATCTCCCCGACGTGGTCACGCAGAAAGGTCGCGTAGCGCGCCTCTCCGGTGGAAAGGTAGAGTTCGACGGCGGCCTCGACGCGGTGCAACGGGTCGTCCGTCTCCGTCCGCTCCCAGAGCTCCACTGCCGCCTTGTGACAGCGCTCGGCGAGGTCGTCGTCGTAGCCGCGCAGGACGCGTCCACTGGCCGCGAGGGCGGCGGCGACGTCGAGCTCACGGCGGGGATTGTCCTCGGTGAAGACCCAGCGGTCGTCGGGCGAGCCAGGCAGGCCGACGGGCGGGACCGGGGCTTGCGCCTCAGCCGGATCGAAGACGATGCCATCGGTCTGCGTGACGGCGTCGCCGAGGTGGGTGTATTGTCGCAGCGTCGGC
>JBKHAU010000076.1:0-8740 GCA_046542725.1 Opitutales bacterium | reverse complement strand
ACCCGATCGAATCCTGAAACCTCCCTCTCCTCTTCGACCATGCAACCGATCCTCCTCAACGGCTCCTGGACCGCCCCCAACGAACCGCTCGGCGCCTTCCAGGCGAGCAACCCGGCAACGGGCGAGACGCTCACCGCTCACTCCTTTCCCGTTTCCTCGTGGAATGACCTCGAGGCGCTCCTCGAAGCCGGCGCCGAGGCGGCCCGCGCTATGGCCGACCTCCCGCCCGAGGCCTATGCCGAGTTCCTCGAAAGCTACGCGGACGCGATCGAGGCACGCACCGACCTGCTCGTCGAATGGGCCCACCTCGAGACGGGCCTGCCCGACTCGCCCCGCCTGCGCAAGGGCGAGCTGCCGCGCACCACCAACCAGCTCCGCCAGGCCGCCGCCGCCGCCCGCGAGCGGACTTGGCGACAGGCCACGATCGACACCGCCTCGGGCATCCGCTCGATCCACAATCCGCTCGGTGGACCTGTCCTCGTCTTCGGCCCGAACAACTTTCCCTTTGCCTACAACGGCATCGCGGGGGGCGACTTCGCCGCTGCCCTCGCGGCGGGCAATCCGGTCATCGCCAAGGCCCACCCCGCGCACCCCTACACCACGACCTTGCTCGCCGAAGCCGCCCTCGAGGCGCTGGAAGGCAGCCGCCTGCCCAAGGCCGCGGTCCAGCTTTTCTACAACACCGAGCCGGAGCTGGGCATCGAACTCGTCTCCGCGCCGCAGACCGCCGCCCTCGCCTTCACCGGCAGTCGCCCCGGCGGCCTCGCCCTGAAGGAGGCGGCGGACAAGGCGGGCAAGCCCGTCTACCTCGAGATGTCGAGTGTCAACCCGATCTTCCTCCTCCCCGGCGCCCTTGACGAGCGTCTCGACGCCATCGTTGAAGACGTGCATGGCTCCTGCACGCTCGGCGGTGGCCAGTTCTGCACCAAGCCCGGCCTGCTCATCGTGCAGGAGGGTGCGTCGGCCACCACCTTTCTCGATGCCCTCCAGGCAAAGTTCGAGGCCACCGCGCCCACTCCGCTCCTCACCGAACAGATCCCCACCTCGATGGGGGAGACGGTCACCAGATTTCAAGACGCCGGCGCGGAACTGCTCGTCGGCGGGACCGCGCCCGAGGGCGAAGGCTTCCGCTTTCATCCCACCCTCCTGAAGGTAGGCGGCGAAGCCTTTCTGGCCGATCCGGACAGCCTCTCGAGCGAAGCCTTCGGCCCGACTTCCCTCGTCATCGTGGCCAAGGACCTCGCGGAGATGAAGGCGATCGCCGCACAGATGGAGGGCAACCTGACGGGCAGCCTTTATACCGCCACCGACGACGCTGACGAGGCGGCCTACGCCGCACTCGTCCCCATCGTGCGCCAGAAGGTCGGACGCCTGCTCAACGACAAGGTGCCCACCGGTGTCGCGGTGGTGCCCTCGATGAACCACGGAGGGCCCTTCCCCGCGACCGGGCATCCCGGCTTCACCGCGGTCGGTTTTCCGGCCGCGCTCATCCGCTTCACCGCCCTGCACAGCTACGACAACGTGCGGCCCGCCCGCCTCCCGCTGGAGTTGCAGGACCCCAATCCGACGGGCTCGATGCTGCGCCTGATCGACGGGGAATGGACCACGGCGGATATCCCGCCCGTCCTCGAGAAATAGGAGACAACGCCTCTACGCCGCCCCATGCCGCCTCCCGACTCCCTCTTCGGCGACGCCGACCTTCTGCGCACCACCGCCACCACCGGGGCCGGCCCGACGGGACGGCTGCCGGTCAGCGAAGCCGCCCTGCGCGGCGAGCCCAGTGGCAACCTCTTCGGCCTCACACAGAACGCCGGGATGGGCTGGCGCGCGGCGGAGATCGGCCGCGAGCCGTTCCTCATCGTGAGCACGGCGGGCGGATTGCGCGCTCCCGATGGCACGCCCATCGCGCTCGGCTACCACACCGGCCACTGGGAGATCGACCTGCTCGTGCGCGCGGCCGCGGAGACGCTGCGGGAGGAAGGCGTCCTGCCTTTTTCCGCCACCTGCAGCGACCCCTGCGACGGGCGCACGCAGGGCACCGTCGGGATGTTCGACAGCCTGCCCTATCGTAATGACGCCGCCATGACGATGCGTCGGCTCATCCGCTCGCTGCCCACGCGCAAGGGCGTGATGGGGATCGCGACCTGCGACAAGGGTCTGCCTGCCACCATGCTCGCCCTCGCCGGCTGCGCCGACCTGCCCGGCATCATCGTGCCGGGCGGCGTCACCCTGCCCGCCCGCGGAGCGGAGGACGCGGGCAAGGTGCAGACCATCGGGGCGCGCTTTTCCCACGGGCTCATCGACTTCGACTACGCCGTCGAGGCCGGCTGCAAGGCCTGCGGTTCGCCCGGCGGCGGTTGCCAGTTTCTGGGTACGGCGGCGACCGCCCAGGTGGTGGCCGAGGCCCTCGGCATCGCCCTGCCCCACTCCGCCCTCATGCCCTCGGGCCAGCCCGTCTGGCGTGACACGGCGGAGCGCGCGGCCCGCGCCCTCGTCGCGATGGCGCGCCGCGGCCTCGCCCTGCGCGACATCCTCACCGCCGAGGCCCTGGAAAACGCGCTCATCGTGCACGCCGCCTTTGGTGGCTCGACCAACCTGCTCCTCCACATCCCCGCGATCGCCCACGCCGCCGGCCTGCGGCGGCCCGCGGTGGAGGACTGGGTCCGGGTCAACAAGGCCACCTCGCGCCTCGTCGACGCCCTGCCGAACGGCCCGCGCAACCACCCCACGGTGCAGGTCTTTCTCGCCGGCGGCGTGCCCGAGGTGATGCTGCACCTGCGCGACGCCGGCCTGCTCCATCTCGACGTCCTCTCCGTCACGGGACAGACCCTCGGCGAGAACCTGGCCGCCTGGGAGACGAGCGAACGCCGCACCGCTTCGCGCGAGCGCCTGCGCGAGGCCGACGGGGTCGACCCCGACGACGTCATCATGAGTCCGGCCCGGGCGCGCGCGGTCGGCCTCAGCTCGGCGGTCGTCTTTCCCCGCGGCAACCTCGCTCCCGAGGGCGCCGTCATCAAGGCGACGAGCATCGACCCGAGCGTCGTCGACGCGGACAACGTCTACCGCCACACCGGCCCGGCCCGGGTCTTCACGAGCGAAGCCGTCGCCATCCGCGCAATCAAGGGACAGGGGAAGACGGAGCCCGTGAAGGCCGGCGACGTCGTCGTCCTGCTCGGCTGCGGGCCGGCCGGTACCGGCATGGAGGAGACCTACCAGCTCACCTCCGCTCTCCGCTACCTGCCTTGGGGAAAGCACGTCCCGATCCTTACCGATGCGCGCTTTTCCGGCGTCTCGACCGGCGCCTGTATCGGCCACATCGGTCCCGAGGCACTCGCCGGCGGGCCGATCGCCCACCTGCGCGACGGCGACGAGATCGCGATCGAGATCGACCGCAACACCCTCACCGGCTCGATCGACTACACCGGCGAGTTCGAGGCCTTCCGCGCGCGTCCGCCGCACCCCGACCTGCGCCCCCACCCGAAGCTGCCCGCCGACACGCGCCTCTGGGCCGTGCTGCAGGAGGCCAGCGGCGGCACCTGGGGCGGCTGCGTGTATGACGTCGACGCGATCGTCGAGACCCTCCGCGCGGGGATGGAGGCGCGGCGCGAGGCGACCGCGAGGGCGGACTGAGACGGAGGGGCCTCAGCGGTCGTGGGGGGGGCGTCGTTCGTCCGGTATCCGCGCCGCCACTACGGCGGAAGCTGGAGGGCGTTTCCCCGAGCTTCGCCTTGAAGGCGCGACTGAAGGCGGCAAGGGACTCGTAGCCGCACTCCGCCGCGATCTGGGTCAAGGAGGCATCGGAATGGACGAGCAGCTTGATCGCGCGGTTGAGCCGGTAGTGCAGCAGGTAGTGGCCGAGACTCATCCCGGTGGCCTCGCGAAAGCGCTTGCGCAGGTGGCTCTCGGAGAGCGCGAGGCGGCCCGCCAGGGCACCGATGTCGAGGCCGTCGGCGAGGTGCCAGGCGAGCAAACGGTTGATCCGCTCGAGGAGGGCATCGCCGATCGAGGGCGCCACGAGGGGCGGCCCGCGCCGAAGCCCCTGCTGTTTCAGCCGGGTGAGGAAAAGCGCGAAGCCGAGGATGAGCGCCTCCCGGCCCCCCGGCCCCTCCAGATCCACCCGGCCGTGCGCCCGCGCGAGGCCGAGGGCTTCCGCCAGCTCGGCCGCGTCGAGGGCGAGCGGGAGGTTGCGAAAGGCCTCGAAGGCGCCGGCTTCCCTCGCCTCGAAGGTAAAATAGAGCCAACGGATCTGCTCGGCCGCGACATCGAGGTAGAAATGCAGCTGGTAGGGCACGAGGAGGAACGCCTCGCCCGGGTGCAGCCGGTAGCCGACGCCGTCGACGTGGAGAGTGCCGGCGGTGGCGAAATTGATCACGAGGACATAGCGATGGTGCGGCCGCGTCGCGAAGCCGGTCTCGAAAAGCACCGAGCGCTCGCGACGGAGAAAGACGAGAAGGTTGTCGGCCCGGCAGAGCTCCGTCGCCTGCACCCCGTGGAAATAGTCGGGCGGCGCGCGCCGGGGGAGGGATTCCAGTTCCTCGAGCAGAGCGGATGACGGCTGCATCAGATCGGTTTTATCAAATACTCGATCTCAAATGCCAATTCTTATCATAACGAGTTGTGTTATCCTGAAAGCATCATGCCGGCCACGACTGCCCAGGAACGCTTCGAACGCCTGCCCACGGCGGTCTTCGCTGACAGCCTGGAAGCGGTCCGGACGGTCGCGGACGAGATCGAAGGCCTCCTCCGGGCCCGCGCGGCGGAGGGACGGACAGCGGTACTCGGGCTGGCGACCGGGGCGACGCCGGTGCCGCTCTACCGTGAACTCATCCGGCGGCACCGCGAGGAGGGGCTGCGCTTCCGGTCCGTCGTGACCTTCAATCTCGACGAATACTACCCGCTCGAGCGGCGGCATCCCGAGAGCTACCACCGCTTCATGCGCGAGCAGCTCTTCGACCACCTCGATGTGCCGGAGAGCCAGATCCACCTGCCGCCCGGCGACCTCCCGCGGGACGAAATCCACGATGCCTGCGCGGCCTACGAAGCGGCCATCGAGGAGGCCGGCGGGATCGATCTGCAGATCCTCGGGATCGGGCGGACGGGCCATATCGGGTTCAATGAGCCTGGCTCCGGCCCGGGCTCGAGGACGCGCCTCGTGACGCTCGACCGGCTCACGCGAAGCGATGCCGCCCGCGACTTCCAGGGTGAGGCCAACGTGCCCCGCTACGCCGTGACGATGGGCGTGGGCACGATCCTGTCGGCCCGGCGCGTCCTCCTCCTCGCCTGGGGACGGGCGAAGGCCGATGTCCTCCGTCAGGCGATCGAGGAGCCCCCGCGCGAGAACATGCCGGCGAGTTTCCTCCAGCACCACGCGAACGTCTCCGTGGTCCTCGACGCGGCCGCTGCCTCCGAACTGACGCGCCACCGTTGTCCCTGGCTCGTCGGCTTTCCGGAATGGACGCCCGCCCTCACCCGCCGCGCCGTCACGGACCTCTCGCTCAAGCTCGGCAAGGCGCTCCTCAAGCTCGTCGACAAGGACTACCAGGAGAACGGGCTGGCGGAACTCGTGACCGGGCACGGTCCCGCCTACGCGCTGAACATCCGACTGTTCAACGAGGTCCAGCACACCATCACCGGCTGGCCCGGGGGCAAGCCCGAGACTGACGACACGCACCGCCCGGAGCGCGCCGCACCGGCGCGGAAGCGCGTCCTCGTTCTCAGTCCGGAGCCGCACGACGACATTCTCGCGATGGGCGCGACGCTGCACCGCCTCATCAGGCATGGCCACGAAGTGACGGTCGCTCACCTCACCTCGGGCAGCCTCGGCGTGCCCGACGAAGAGGCGCACTGGGCCGCCCGCCTGATGCAGGAAGCGGGCGCCGCCCCGACCGGTTCGCTCGCCGAACAGGTCCTCGGCGAACTCGGGCAGAAGGGAGCGTTCGACCACGACTCCGCCGACCTGCGCCGCTTCAAGGGTTTCATCCGCCGGAGCGAGGCACGCGCCGCGCTCGGGCGCTGCGGCGTCGCCCCCCAGGCCCTGCGCTTCCTCGATCTCCCCTTCTACGAGGGCGGACGCTACCGACGGTTTGCGGTCGGCGAGGAAGACGTCGCGCGGGTGCGGGCGCTGCTCCGTGAACTGCAGCCGCATCAGGTCTACGCCTCGGGCGTCGCGGCCGATCCGAGCACCGTCCAGGCGCAGGCCTTCGCCGCCTTCGCCCGGGCCCTCGAATCGACCCGGAATGAGGCCTGGACGCGCGACTGCTGGGTCTGGCTCTACCGCTCCGACGGCCGCGAGTGGCCGCTCCACGAGATCGAAATGGCCGTGCCTTGCAGCCCCGACGAACTCGATCGCAAGGCCCAGGCGATCTATCAACACCGCTCGCAGCGCAGTCAGACGCCCGTGAGCGACGAGGAGGCGGAGGAAACCTGGGAACAGGCCGTCGCGCGCAATCGCACCACCGCCCGCCTCTATGACCGGCTGGGCCTCGCGGAGTATGAGGCCATCGAGTGCTTTGTGCGCTGGCGGCCCCACTGACCCCACCTTTCACTTGCCGGCATGTCCCCTGATCTCCTGCAACAGCTCTTTGTCCCGGACGGCAGCGATCCCCGCACCGCCCTCGCCCGCACCACCCATCTCGCCATCGGGGCCCATCAGGACGACCTCGAGATCTTCGCCTACCACGCGATCGAGCACTGCCATGACCACGAGAACGCCTGGTTTGGAGGCATCACGGTGACAAACGGGGCCGGCAGCGCGCGGACCGGCGTGTATGAGACATTCTCCGACGAGGCGATGCAGGCCGTGCGCCACGAGGAGCAGAACGAAGCCGCCCGCCTCGGTCACTACGGGTTCCAGGCCCAGCTCGGCCACTCGAGTCAAGGGGTGAAGGAACGCTCGTCCGGCGCCCACGTCGTCGCCCAGCTCGAACAACTGCTCGAGGCGGCGCGACCGCGCCACCTCTACCTGCACAACCCGGCGGACAAGCACGACACCCACATCGCGGTGCTTCAGCGTTCGCTCGAAGCCCTGCGCCGCCTCCCGACGGAGGCCCGGCCGGAGCAGGTCCTCGGCTGCGAGGTCTGGCGGGACCTCGACTGGCTCGACGATGCGCACAAGGTCGCCCTGCCCGTCGGCCGTCTGCCTGAACTCGAGGAGCAGCTCCTGGCGGTCTTTCAGTCGCAGGTGGAGGGGGGCAAGGACTACGTGCGCGCCACCCTCGGCCGCCGCCGGGCCAACGCCACCTTCTTCCAATCGCATGCCGTCGACGAAGCGTCGGGCTACACCTTCGCGATGGACCTCACCCCGCTCCTCGCCCCCGACGCACCCTCGCTCGAAGACTTTGTCCGGACACATCTCAAGCGCTTCGAGGCGGATGTGCTCGCGCGGATGCGCCGTTTTTGACCTCTCCCCCCCTTCCCATGCCCCCTCGTCTCCTCCACCTCCTCGCCCTTCTCCTTTCGGCCCTCGTGCCAACGATCGACGCCGGACCCGACACCCTTCTGCCACGGCCCGTCGGATTCGCGCCGGGGGAGGCGGCGTTTGGCCTCGACGAGGCCTTTCGCGTCGAGGTCGTTGCACCGCCCGGCAACCGGGTGGAGGACGGCGCGCGGCGCTTCCTGCGCCGCCTGAGTGACCGGACGGGGCTCTTCTTCCCGCCCGCACACTTTCTCTCCTTTGCGCCGATGGACGGCGGGCGCGGTGCGCTTCGCATCGAAGTCGACGAGACCGTCGCCTTGCCCATTCCCCTCGGCGTCGACGAGTCCTACATCCTCGAAGTCCGCGCAGACCTGATCCGGCTCCGGGCGCCCACCGACCTGGGCGCCCTTCATGGTCTCGAGACCCTCCTGCAGCTCCTCGATGTGGAGGAAAGTGGATACATTTTCGCCTCGGGGCGGATCGAGGATGCCCCGCGCTTCCCCTGGCGCGGCCTCATGCTCGACGTCGCGCGCCACTACATGCCGCCCGACGTGATCAAGCGCAACCTCGACGGGATGGCGGCGGTCAAGCTCAACGTCCTCCACTGGCACCTCACCGAGGACCAGGGCTTCCGCATCGAGAGCAAGACCTTTCCGCGCCTCCATGAGATGGGGTCCGACGGGCTCTACTACACCCAGGAGGACGTGCGCGAAATCATCGCCTATGCCGATGCGCGGCATCCGCGTGTATCCAGAATTCGATGTGCCGGGCCACGCCACGAGCTGGCTGGTGGGCCACCCCGAGCTCGCGAGCCTGCCGGGTCCCTACGAAATCGAACGCCGCTGGGGCATCTTTGACCCCACCCTCGATCCGAGCAACGAGGCGGTTTACGCCTTTCTCGGCGCCTTCTTCGCGGAGATGGCGGCGCTCTTCCCGGACCGCTATTTCCATATTGGCGGCGACGAGGTGACGGGGCACCACTGGGAGGAGAGCCCGCGCATCCAGGCCTTTATGGCGGAGCAGGGGATCGCCGACAAATACGCCCTGCAGGCCTATTTCAACCAGCGTCTGCTCGAGATCCTCAGCCCTCTGGGGAAGCGCATGGTGGGCTGGGACGAGATCCTCCAGCCGGGCATGCCGACCGACCTCGTCATCCACTCGTGGCGCGGGCGCGAGGCGATGGAGGCGGCGGCCCGCGACGGCTACCAGAGCATCCTCTCCAACGGCTACTACATCGATCTCATGCAGCCGGCGTCCTTTCATTACCTCAACGACCCGCTCCCCGCCGACCACGACCTGACGGCGGCGGAGGCGGAGCGAGTCCTG
>JBKHAU010000075.1:0-8751 GCA_046542725.1 Opitutales bacterium | reverse complement strand
GGGGGGAAGTTCGCCCGCCGCATCGCGCAGAAGCGAAAGGCGGGTGTTGGGCAGCCCCGAGAGCCAGTCCGCCTCGCTCGCCGGAGCGCTCCACCCGGGGAACGCCGTCGAGAGGAAATAGCGGTCAAACGCCGTGTTCAATTCGACCGCCGGCAGGTAGTCGGAACCGAGAACCAACGGAGGCAGGCCCTTGAAGGGCAACAGGCGGAAATCCGCCACCGAGAGGGGCTCGCCTTGCGGCAGGTCGTAGAGGCGCACATCGCCGGAGGCCTCCCAGGTCTGGTCGCGCTCGACGCGGTCAAAGAGCATGTCCGTGCCGGCGAACACTCCGCTCAGGCGGTTGCGCAAGGCAACCGGATGGCGGCTCGCGGGACGGAGAAACGCACTCGCTCCACGCCGTTGCCCGTCGCGTCCGAGCCACCTCATGTCCGCCGCCAAACCCGGCCGACGAAAGTCGAAGCCGCGCAGCCAGTCGGCGTCACTTTGCCAATCGCCCTGCCCGCCGATGCGGTAATGAAACGCCATCGTGTAGATGCCCGCGACGTTCACTTCGGTCGAATTGATCAGGTAGGGCGGATCACTCGTGGAGAGCCGCGCGGGATAGAGAAACTCGAAATCGTCGTAGGGCACCCCACTGACCCGAAAGAGCGGATCGTCCAAGGCGAAGTCCGGTGCGGCCCCCGCGAAGAGCTCGAAGACCGCCTCGCCTCCCCCTCCCCCGCCCGGGGCGCGTCCCACCAGAAGCACGTCGTGCGTCTCCTCGACCGGCAGACGCTGCCCCGAGTATTTCACCAGCCCCCGCGCCTGGAGCTCTGGATCGGGATCCTGCAACTGGTAGATCTCGCCCGCCCGCAGCGCGAAGTCACCGCTCGAGCCCCGGCCGGTGGCCTCTCCATCGCGTCGATCGCAAACAACTCGGTGGCCTTGCCCGCGGTCAGGTTCTCCACCCGGAGGGCGGGCAGCCCGGAGAGGTGCAGCGTGAAGGCGCGACGGTCCGCCCCCTGCACCAGCGCGAGGTCGACGGTGTAGGGATTCCACAACTCCACCTCGACCGCATACCGCACCGCCGGGCCCTCCCGTTGACCATGGTGGAACACGGCGAAATACGCTGCCGCCTCGCTCACCACGGGAAAGACATGCACATACGGCGCGCCCTCCTCGAGCGCCTCGAACTCGACGAGCGAGAGCGGCAGCGGCGGCACACTGCCCGCCGGCGAGATTTCGGGATAGCCCCGCCACGCCGCGAGCGCCTGCCCGGTCGCAAACACATCGGCGCGGGCGAAGGGGCCGTTCGCCGTGCCGAAACGGGTGAGGTTCTCCTTCAAGCCGCCCTCGCGCGCGTTGGTCAACAGGCCGGTGGCGAGGAGCGTGAGGTCATGCCCGTGGCGCAAGAGCCGCGCACGGTCTTCATCTCCAAGCCAGGCGCGCAGCTGCACGGCCCGCAGGAGCGCCGGCCAGGTCGTTGCAGGCTCCTCGCGAAGGGGGTGCGCCGCGCCCCACCACTCGCGCCAGGCGACGCCGTGGTGGCCGCGCTGACGCAGGCCCTGGGCGGCGCGCGGAGATGCCGCCGCACGGTCTGCGAGATCCACCGCATGGATGCTCGCCTTCACCCCCTCGTCGCCGGTCCACCACGCGATGCGCGCCCTCACGACACGTTGCCCGGCGGCATTCTCCGACTCGAGCGGAAGCGTCGGCACCTCGACAAAGTGCCCCTCGTTCCCCGCCCCCACGCGACCCGGGCCCACCAGGAGGGTCCGGGGACCCAGCGCCAGTCGCCCGGTGCCCGCATCCTCCGTCACGAGCCAGCGGGGCGCGGCCGCGCCGTTCCACACCCCCGGCCAGAAGGGGTCGCCCACCCCCACCCCGAGAATCTCGCGCCGGGCCGTGGCACGCTGGTCGGGCCCCGCCGCGTCCTGCAGCTGCCCCAACGCGAGGCCAAGGGCATAGAGCGCGTGCTGGCGGGCGAGCGCCTGCTCCCGACGGGTCTCGGCAAAGCGCGTCTCGACCCGCCCGAGAGTGCCCAGACTGACGACGAGAAGCACCACCAGCGCCATCAGCCCGAGGGCCATGATCAGCGCGAAGCCATCCGCGCCAGGTCGCCCCAGCGCTGTTTTCCGAAAGAGAGCCATCGGACGGGAGACTTTTCGATCCCGCCCGAACCCTCCGCGGGCCGCAAGCCTTTCGGTGAAAAAATTAGGATCCGACCGGTGCCTTGGGCCCGAGGACCAGGGAGACCGCGTGTTCCGGACGGAACTGGCTGGCGGCGTAGAGGCGCACGTCGTCGACCGAGAGCGCGTCAAGGCGCGCGTCGTAGTCCTTCCAGTCGTTCAAGGGCAGGTCGTAGAGGACATTGAGCCCAGCCTGGATGGCACGTGCCCCGGCGGACTGCCGCTGCTGGCGCTGCTGCCCCTTCAGGCGGTTGCGCGCCCGCTCGAACTCATCGGGCGTGAGTCCATCCTCGCGCAGCCGGCGAGCCTCCTCGTGAAAGGCCTCGAGCACGTCCCCCGCAGAATCGGGATGGGTCCCGGCGTAGAAGGTGAACTGGCCCGTGCCGAGGCTCAGCACCCGCTGGGCGGAAACGAAATAGGCGAGGTTGCGCTCGTCACGCACGGTGCGAAAGAGTGCGCTCGCCATGTCGGCGCAGGCGGCGTTGACGATTTGGCCGCAGAGATCCTCGCGCGAGCGCACCCCGACATCGGGAAAAGCGAGGAGCACCACCGCCTGCTCGCGCGGAGCGTAGGCCTCGAAGGCGCCGCCCCCGCCCGGCGAGAAGGGCACCTCCTGCGGGGTAAAATGCCAGGTCGGCAGGTCCTGCAGGAGGGCTTCGAAAAAGGGCAGTTCGCGGTCGGGGTCGAAGTCCCCCGCCAAGACGAGCACGCTGTTGCCCGCTGTCACCATGCGCGCGAAGTAGGTGCGGAGGGCATCCAGCTGGATCGCCTCGAGCGTCTCCTGGGTGCCGCCGCCGTCGATCGCGAGCGGATGAGACCCAAAGAAGTGCCGCCGCAGGAGGAGATGAGCGCGCTCCACATTGTCGTCCCAGCGTTCCTTCACCGCCGCGATCATGCTCGCGCGTTCACGGGCAAAGACCTCGGGCTGGAAACGGGGCGCCAGCACGCAGTCCTGCAGGAGGGAACGGGCGAGGTGAAGGTCGGGCGTAAGGACCTCGAGGGAGAGGCCAAAGGAGTTGTTGCCGGCGAACTCGCTGAAGACACCGCCGACCTTTTCGATCGCCTCGGCCACCTCCGAATGAGTGCGCGCCGCCGTGTCGCGCGTGAGGAGGGTGGAGAGCAGCCCGGTGATGCCGCGTTCGGCCGGGTCTTCGTAGTGCGCCCCGCCGAGCGCGAGGAAACGCAAATTGACCTTTGGCAGGCGGCGGTCGGCCTGCCAGACGAGGCGGGCCCCGTTGGCCAGCGTCTTCATCTCGAAGTCGCCCGCAGGAAGCGCCTTGGGGACGGTGACGCGCGAGGGGGCCTCGGCCTGGACCTGATTGACCGAGACCTGGGTGAGCTGGTCGCGCACGAGATAGCGACGCGCCACCTCGCGGATCTCTTCGAGGGAAACCTTCTCGAGCGCCTCGTGGTAGGCCCGCGGGTAGCCGAGGTCGCCCACGACGACCTCCGCGAGACCGATGCGGGCCGCCTGGCCAGAGACCGTCTTGCGGCTGTTGACCTCGCTCACGAGGGCACTGCGTCGGGCCTTCTCCAGGGCCAGCGCTTCGAGGCCCTTGTCGCAGACGCGCTCGAGCTCGGAAAGGATCGCGGCCTCCACCGCCGGGCGCTTGCCCGGATCACAGAGGTAAGAGATCCAAAGGAGACCGCGCGTCCCCGGGTTCCAGGCGTGGACAGAGACATCGTGGAGCAGTTCGCGCGCATCGCGCAGGGTGCGGTAGAGATGCGAACTGCGCCCTTGGCCCAGCCCCGCGGCGAGCAGGTCGAGGGCCGGCGCATCGCGATGCGAGAGCCCCGGGATGCGGTAGGCAAACATGCCGCGGCACATCGCGACATCGGCCGCCAGACGCTGCACGCGAGTCGCGAGCTGCGCGGGCTCCTCCGGGATGAGGACGGGCGCATGGCTCCGGTTGGGGAGACCGGCGTAGTGCTCCTGCAGACTCTCGCGCAACGCCTCCGCGCTCACCTGCCCGACGACCACGAGGGTGGCGTTCGCCGGGTCGTAGCGCTCGGTATGATAGGCTCGCAGGTCCTCCGCCGTGAGCCGCTCGAACAGGCTGCGCTTGCCGATCACCGGCAGGCGATAGGGATGTGCGCGAAAGGCGGTCTCGAAGAGGGCGCGCGAGACCTTGTAGTCCGGGTCGTCCAGACCCATGTCGATCTCGCGCAGGATGACGTCACGCTCCTTGCGCACCTCTCCTTCGTCGAGGGCCGGGGCAAAGACCATGTCCGCGAGCAGCTCCGCCCCAAACGCCGCGTGCTCCGAAGGCAGGTCGACATAGTAGACCGTGCGGTCAAACGAGGTGTAGGCGTTGATCGAGCCGCCCCGCTCCTGCACTTCGCGCGCGACCTGGCCGTCGACCCGCCGCGCGGTCCGCTTGAAAGCCATGTGCTCGAGATAGTGCGAGACGCCCGTTCCGAGAAGCGCCCCCTCGTGGATGCTCCCCGTGCGCACCCAGAGCTGGAGGGTGACGAGTTCCGCCGCGTCTTCCTCGCGATGCAGGACAGTGAGCCCGTTTTCGAGGGTGAAGCGGGACGGCTCGTCGGCGAAGAGGCGCCGACGCATTTGCTTTGCGTCGACCCGATTTTCGAAAAAGTCGTTCATGGACGCGTCGGACCCTGCTCGCCGCGGCCGGAGGAACCGCTCATCGCCGCCTTGGGGAGAAAGGGCGCCTCAAAAGCCTCGTGGAAGTCGTAGATGCCGGCAAAATCCTCCCGCCGGTCGCCCTCCTGGGTACCGAAGACCTCGAGCTCGACGAGGTTGTAGACGAGTTCACCAAAGTCCTCCGTGCGCGTGATGCCCCACTGGCGCAGAAGCGTGGCGGCCATGGGGCCATACTGGGAAAGCGCATAGTCGCGCGCCCCCTCGCTCAGGTCGCTTCCGCTGACATGGTGGATCTTCGCCTCGGGGCCCGCCTGCGCGCTGAGGCGCTTCACCGTGAAATCGAGTGCTTCACGGATGAAGGCGTAGGCCGCCCGATCGTAACGGTCGTCCTTCCGGCAGATCAGATTCACCACCTCACTGAAATCTTTGCCATTCATGCGTCTTTGATAATCAACGTGAAACACACGGTTTCGGAACGCGAACGCAATCTGCGCTTTCGCTCCTCGCGAACGAGGGAACGACGACACAATTCCGCGCAAATCCAGCCAATCCGGCGCCCCGCGCAGGCCTTGCGGCGCATCGAGTGCCCCTACCCGCCCGCGACGATCTGCCGCAGCACCTTTTGCACCGCCTGGGGATTGGCCTTGCCCTGCGTCGCCCGCATGATGGGGCCGATGTAGGCGTTGAGCGCCTTGGCATTGCCCTCGCGAAACTGCGCCGCCGGCGTCGCGTTGGCCGCCACCACCTCGCGAATGACGGCCTCCAGCGCCCCCTCGTCGGTGTCGTCCTTGAGGCCCTTCGCCTCCACCACCGCGGCCGGCGCCTTGCCTGTCGCAAAGACCTCGGGAAAGACCTCCTTTGCCGCCTGCTTCGTGATCACGCCCTCATCGATCAGGCGCACGAGTTCGGCGAGGTGGTCGGGCGTCATCTTGACCTCCGCCATCGGCAGGCTGCCCTCCCCCGCCGCGGCCGCACGCTCGCGCTGCAGGTCGTTGGCGATGTAGTTGGCGAGCGCCGACGGGTTCTTTGCATAGAGCGCCAGCGCGGCCTCGAAAAACCCGCCCAGCTCGTGGTCGTAGCAAATCACCGAGGTCACGGTGTAGGGCAGCCCGAGCGTCTCCATGTAGCGCCGCTGGCGGTCGAAGACGCGCTCCGGAAGGGCCGCGCGCAGGGCCTCCACCCGCTCCCGCGGAAAGCGCACCGGCATGAGGTCCGGATCGGGGAAATAGCGGTAGTCGTGCGAGTCCTCCTTGCGCCGCATGAGCTGCGTCACGCCGAGGTCCGGATCCCAGCGATGGGTCTCCTGGTGGACGGGCTGCTTCTCGTCGTAGAGCCGCGTCTGGCGGCGGATGACGAAGTTGATCGCGTTCTTCACCCCGGAGATGGAGTTGAGGTTCTTCATCTCCCAGCGGGGGCGCAGTTCGCTGCTGCCGACCGGGCGCAGGCTGACGTTGGCATCGCAGCGCATCTGCCCTTTTTCCATGTCGCAGTCGGAGATGCCGGCCTCGACGAGATGCATGCGCAGGCTGTTGAGAAAGGCCACCGCCTCGTCCGCCGAATGCATGTCCGGCTCGCTCACGATCTCAAGAAGCGGCGTGCCCGCGCGGTTGTAGTCGACGAGCGATTCGCGCTCGAAGTGCGTCAGCTTGCCCACGTCCTCCTCGAGGTGGGCGCGGGTCAGCGCCACCTGGCGGTGCTCGCCCATGACGTTGCGCGAGGCCGTCGAAAGCTCGATTTCGACCGCGCCCCCGACGCAGATCGGCTGGTCAAACTGCGTGATCTGGTAGTTCTTCGGGCTGTCGGGGTAGAAATAGTTCTTCCGATCCCATTTGCAGACCTCGGGGATCTCCGCCCCGAAGATCAGCCCGAAGCGCACCGACTGCTCCACCGCTGCCTCGTTGAGCACCGGCAAGACCCCCGGCAGCCCCATGATGACGGGGTCGACGAGCGTATTCGGCTCAGCGCCGAAGCCCTGGGCCACGCGGGTGAACATCTTTGAGCGCGTGCGCAACTGCACATGCACTTCCAGTCCAATGACGGCTTCGTATGAAGACATGCAAACAGATGAAAAGGCGGGGAATGGGACATTGAGCGCCGGGGACAAGGCGCCGCCCGGCCGAAGAAGAGCCCAGCAAGCTTTCGCTGCTTGCGGTTGTCAAAATCCAAGCGGCCCCCGGGCGGTGTCCCGCCCGGCGATGAGATCCTCTCCTCTCCCCCTGCCAGGTAGCCGCCGCGCGAGGAGTGAGCCCGCGGGCGCCAACGTCCCCGTCCGCATGGAGGGCTGCATTTTGCATCGCCGGGCCGCCGTAGGCGAGCATCCCGCAAGGCTCAGGATCAGATGTGGAGTCTGTGCTCGCCCCGCAAGCGGGTCCGCCGCCCATGGCATATTTCTGGCGTTGGGAGAGGGATGAACAACGACTCGCGCGTCCTCCTCGGCCTTCTGGCTCTGCTCGGCATCGTCATGATCATCCTTGGCATCGTCTCCATGGTGCTGCCTCCGGCGCTCACCGGCGTCGGTTTTCTGATCCTCGCCTACCTGATCTACAAGATCCTCGAGGGACGCGCCCCCCAATCCATCCGGGCTCCGGTCGGCGGCCGCCGGTGACTTGCAGGAAGGCACCGGCGGGCCTGCGGACGCGAGGCGTGAGTTCAATTCAGACTCAGAGCGCTGGCGCCCGGGTATGCCAGGCGTGGGCCTGTTCGTAGGCGTGGGCGGTGCGCAGGAGGGCGGCCTCGCCAAAGGGTTTGCCGAGGAGCTGGAGGCCGATGGGCAGGCCCTCGTCGGAAAAGCCGCAGGGCAGTGACAGCCCGGGGATGCCGGCGAGGTTGGCCGAGATCGTGAAGATGTCGCTCAGATACATCGCGAGCGGGTCGGCGGTCTTTTCCCCGCGCTTGAAGGCGACGGTCGGCGAGGTCGGCGTGAGGAGCGCGTCGACCTGCTCGAAGGCCTGCAGAAAATCCCGCCGGATGAGCGTGCGGACCTGCTGCGCGCGCTTGTAGTAGGCGTCGTAGTAGCCCGAGCTGAGAACGTAGGTCCCGAGGATGATGCGGCGCTTCACCTCCGAGCCGAAGCCCTCGGCGCGGGAGCGGAAATAGAGGTCGATGGCGTCCTTGGCTCCTTCGGCGCGGTGGCCGTAGCGCACCCCGTCGTAGCGCGCGAGATTGGACGAGGCCTCAGCCGTCGCGACGACATAGTAGACCGGCACCGCCAGCTCGGTGTGGGGAAGCGACACCTCGACGATCTCGTGCCCCTGATCGGCATACCAGCGGATAGCCGCCTCCACCGCGGCCCGCACCTCGGGCGCGAGCCCTTCACCAAAATACTCCTTCGGCACCCCCAGGCGGCAGGGCGCAAGCGGCCCGCCGAGGGCTTGTGCGGCCGACGCCGCGGACTGCGGAACCGAGGTCGAGTCGCGTGCATCGTGCCCCTCGATCGCGTCGTAGAGCGCTGCCACGTCAGCCACGCTGCGCCCAAAGGGCCCGATCTGGTCGAGCGAGGAAGCAAAGGCGACGAGCCCGAAGCGCGAGACGCGCCCGTAGGTCGGCTTCATCCCCACCACCCCGCAGAGCGCCGCCGGCTGGCGGATCGAGCCCCCCGTGTCGGAGCCGAGGGAGAGCGGGACCTCGCGCGCCGCCACCGCGGCCGCGCTCCCGCCCGAGCTGCCGCCCGGGATGCGCTCGAGGTCCCAAGGATTGGCCACCGGCTTGACCGCGCTGTTCTCATTTGACGAGCCCATCGCGAACTCGTCCATGTTGAGCCGGCCGAAGAGCACCGCCCCCTGCCGCTTCAGCAGCGTCGTGACATGGGCGTCATAGGGCGAGACGAAGTCCCGCAACATGCGGCTCGCGCAGGTGAGCGGGGCATCCTTCACCGCGATGAGATCCTTCATTCCCACCGGCACGCCATCGAGCGCGCCGCGCACATCACCGCGCGCGCGGCGTCCGTCGCTCTCGCGCGCCTGGGCGAGAACGGTGTCG